>DASQXU010000247.1:0-5341 GCA_035639555.1 Thermoleophilaceae bacterium | reverse complement strand
GCTCGGCAAGCGCGTACGGGAACTTCGTATCCGGCGAGGTCAGGGTGATCTTGATCGTGCCGGTCTTGTCGTTCGTGACGATGCCGGGGATGTCGCCGCTGCCCTTCTTCTGGAAGGCGGCCGCCCCGACTATGCCGGCGTAGAGCGAGGAGAACGGCCCGGCGAGCTTCAGCGTCCGCATGACACTGTGCTTGAAGTCGCTGGCCTTGACGGGCTCTCCGTCCGAGTACTTCAGGCCCTTCCTGACCGTGAGCGTCAGCGTCTTGTTGCCGTTCGAGTACTTCGGCATGCTCTGGGCTACGCCAGGGATCAGGTTCCCCGTCTGCGACGTCGGAGAGTCCTTGTAGGTCACGAGCGTCGTGTAGACGAGCTGGAGAGCCGACTCACCCTGGACCGTCTGGAACAGCGCGGGGCCGTACTTGTCCGGGCCGACGGTCCCGATCTTGATCGTGCCGCCCTTCTTCTGGAAGGCGGCTGCACCCACGATGTTGGTGTACAGCGAGGAGAACGGACCGGCGAGCTTCAGCATCCGCTCGATGCTGTGCTTGAAGTCACTGGCCTTTACCGGCTCCCCGTCCGAGTAGGTCAGTCCCTTCCTGACGGTGAGCGTCATCGTCTTGTCCCCGTTCGAGAACTTGGGGAGGCTGTTCGCGACGCCGGGGATCAGCGTGCCGGTCTGCGAGGTCGGCGCATCCTTGTAGGTCACGAGCGGCGTGTACACGAGCTGGAGGGCCGCCTCGCCCTGGAGGGTCTGGAAGAGCACGGGGTCGTACTTGTCCGGGCCGACGGTCCCGATCTTGATCGTGCCGCCCTTCTTGCCGCCGCCACCGCCTCCGCCGCCGCCACCGCCGCAGGCGGCCAGGCCGATGGGGGCGCAGACCACGATCACGCTCACGGCGAGCGCCGTCCCCAGCTTCCTCATGCAGCTCCCTCCACGATCGCTTGCAGGGTCACTATCCCCTCGCGGCGCGAAAATCTACCGTTCGCGTCTTAAGCGGGCGTTACGCAGGGTCTCGCTACTTCAGGCAGAGGCTCGACCAGTCGCTCCCGTACACCGGGCTGAAGCGGTTGCAGTTCTCGAAGTCGAGGCGCTCGGACAGGAAGGCGCCCCGCTTCTCGACGCCGAGCGGCACGAGGTAGCCGCGGTCGACGACGAGCTTGTCGAGCGCCGCCCACCGCTCCTCGACGGGCTTGGTCAGGGGCTCGGCGCGCAGCTCGCGTAGCGCGGCGTCGAGCTGGGCGTCGCGCACCCGGCCGAAGTCGAGACCATCGGCGCTGCCGAGGGAGTTGCCGTCGACCGCCGCGAAGTACTCCGATGGGCTCGGGACGTCCCCGCCGAGCCGGATCACGCCCGCCTGCGGACGGCCCCGGGCGACCGCCGACCGGTACTCGCCCGCGGGCAGGATCCGCGCCCGGGCGTCGAGCCCGAGCCCGCGCAGCGTGCTCGCGAGGTAGCGGGTCATCGCCGGCACCGCACCCTCGTCGTCGCCCCACACGCTCACCTTCGCTCCCTCGGCGCCGGCCGCCTGGACCAGGCGACTCGCCTTGACGAGATCGGCGGGCTGGGTCGGGTCGCCGTAGGGGCATGGGTCGAGCTTGCGGTAGCCGAGGACGCTCGGCGGCAGCACGTTGCAGGTTGGATCGAGCATCCGCAGGCTCAGTCGCTCCACCTTGGTTCCGTCGATCGCCTCGTTGACCGCCCGCCGGACGAGGGTGTCGGCGAACGGTCGGCGGCGCACGTCCAGGAAGGCGACGTCCACCACGTCGGTCGCGTGCTCGGAGTAGCGGTCTTCGTACTGCGAGCGGACGAGCGGCAGCAGCGGCAGCGGCGGCTCTCCCTGCATCGAGTCGTAGCGCCCGCGGATCACGCCACGGGTGCGGCGAGCCGAGCCCCCAACCACCGCGACGCGGATCTCGTCGAGGTTGCCCCCGGGAACGCCGCGAAGCCGGAACCGGCGGCGGCGGCGCATCACGAACCCCGTGTCGCCCGTGCGCCTCGAGATGACGTACGGCCCCACTCCGAGCGGAGGATGGGCGCTCATGTCCCGGAACGGCGTGCTCGCCGGGACAATGCCGGCGTAGGTCGTGGCCAGCACGGCGAGGAACCCGGCGTCCGGCCGCTCCAGGCGGATCTCGACCTCGCGGGAGCGGTCGTCGGCGCGGATGCCGGGCAGGCTCGCCCGTGGATCGCCCCCCCGCGCGTAGGCGCGAGCCCCGACGACGCCATCGAACAGGCGCGCCCCGGGCGAACGGAGGAGCAGCACCCGCTTCACCGTGTGGACGAAGTCGCTCGCCCGCACGGGTCGGCCGCCCGGGTACTCGAGCCCGGGCCGGAGGCGGAAGGTGTAGACCCGGCCCTCGGCCGAGGTGCGGGGCAGCCGCTCGGCGAGGGCCGGCACCGGGGTGGTGCCCGGCTTGCCTTCGGCGCGGCCGTAGGCGAGCGGCGCCGTGTAGGCGAGCCAGAGCGCCTGCTGCGCATCGGGGCTGGTGGCCAGCGCGGGGTCGAGGGCGTCCGGCGGCGCGCCGGTGGCGATCGTGATCGAGCCCCCCTGGCGGGCGTTCCCCGCCGGGCGAGCGCCGCCACCGACGCACCCGGCGAGCGAAAGTGAGATTGCGAGCAGGACCGCCGCCGCCCGGCGGCTCACGTGAGTTCTTCACGCATCGCGGCGAGCGACTTGCGAATGAGGCGCGACACGTGCATCTGGGAGAGTCCGACGCGCTTCGCGATCTGGGTCTGGGGCAGCCCCTCCTCGAAGCGCATGCGCAGGATCTGGCGCTCACGCGGCGGCAGGTGGGCCAGCGCCGGTGCCAGCGAGACGCGGTGCTCCGAGCGCTCGAACTCGGCGTCCTCCTGGCCGATCGTCTCGAGCGGGTCGAGCTCCTCCTCACCGGCCGAGGCAGACGAGAGCGAGATCGTCGAGTACGCGGCGCCCACCTCCATCGCCTCGAGCACGTGCTCCGGCGTGGTCTCGAGCTCATCGGCGATCTCGGCGATGCTCGGCGAGCGCGATTGCTTGACGGTCAGGCGCTCGATCGCCGTAGACATCGACGCGTTCAGCTCCTGGAGGGCGCGGGGCACCCGGATCGCCCAGCCCTTGTCGCGGAAGTGGCGCTTGATCTCGCCGACCACGTTCGGGGTCGCGTAGGCGGCGAGCGACACCTCGCGCGATAGCTCGAACCGGTCGATCGCCTTGATAAGGCCGATCGCGCCCACCTGCTCGATGTCCTCCAGCGCCTCTCCCCGTCCGGCGTAGCGGCGGGCGAGCGAGCGCACGAGCGGGAGGTGGCGCTGGATCAGCTCCTCCCGGGCTCCGGTGTCGCCCTCCTCGTGATAGCGCCGCAGCAGCTCGCGGTCGTTTCCGGACGGGTGCTCCATCACCGGGCGCGTCCTCACGGCGTGCCCCTCAGCTTCTCGAGCCGCACGAAGATGTCGCCGTCTGCCGCCTCCTCGACGCCGAACGAGTCGACCACGGTCTGTAGAACGCGCCGGAGCGTCAGATGTCCGGGCTCTGGGTCCTCCTCCTGGAGCGCCCTGGCCACCGCCTTCTCGCGGAGGGGGCCGACATGGGTGCGGACGCTGCGCTCCCCCACCTCGAAGGCGAACCGCACGGTCCCCTGAGAGCCCGCCTCGGCCAGGAGGCGCTCGACCGCCAGCTGCAGGTCGTCGATCTCCTCGAAGCCGAAGTCGACGCGCTCCGCTATCCCACCGATGATCAGCCTCACCACGGGCTGGAAGTCGGCGGCCAGCGGCGCCTCGAGGTCGATCCGCGCGACCACCCCGTTCACGCCGCCTCCGTCTCGGCCGCGACGATCGTGCCCGCTCCAACCACCCGGTCGCCGTTCAGGAGGCAGGCGAGCTGCCCCGGCGCCACCGCCTCGAGCGGCCGCTCGAGGATGAGCTCGGCCCTCCTGTGCCGTCCGACGGGGAGCTCCTCGACGAGTCGACAGCCAACCGCATGCGAGCGGTAGCGAAGCTTCACGCGCTCTGCGGCCGACGCCGGGCGATGCAGGTGCACGTCCTCGAGGGCGACCCGGGACGCGCGGAGCCGGGATCGCGGGCCGACAACCACGCGGTTGCGCGCCGCGTCGCGTTCCAGCACGTACAGCGGCTCGGCGGAGGACACGCCGATGCCCCGGCGCTGACCGACCGTGAAGTGGTGCTGCCCGGGATGGCGTCCAAGCACGCGGTCGCGGGCGTCGACGAGCTCGCCGGGCCGCTCGCCGAGCGCGGGGCCGCCGTGGCGGCGCAGGAAGTCGCGGCGCCCGGCGCCGGCGAGGAAGCAGAGGTCCTGGCTATCGCGCTTGTCGGCTACCGGGAGCCCGGCGCGCCGGGCGAGCTCACGGACCTCGGGCTTCCGCCGCTCGCCGAGCGGGAACCAGAGCCGCTCGAGCTGCTCGGCCGGGAGGCGAGCCAGCATGTAGCTCTGGTCCTTCGCCTCATCCTCCCCGGCTCGGACCAGCGGTCCCTCCGGCTCGCGGGCGATGCGCGCGTAGTGCCCGGTGGCGAGCCGCTCGGCTCCCAGGCAGTCGGCGAGCGCGAGCATCGCGTCGAAGCGCACGAACCCGTTGCAGCGCACGCACGGGTTCGGGGTGCGGCCAGCGGCGTAGCCGGCGATGAAGTCCTCTACCACCTGGGCCCTGAACCGCTCCCGGAGGTCGAGCGTGAAGTGAGGAACGCTGATCGAACGGGCGAGCCTCCGTGCCGCGATCACCGCGTTCGGGGAGCAGCAGCTTCGCTCGCCGTCGGTCCCGGGATCCGACCAGAGCTCGAGCGTCACCCCCACCACATCGTGGCCGGCCTCGAGGGCGAGCCAGGCGGCCACCGCGCTGTCCACCCCGCCGCTCATGGCCACGAGCGTGCGCCGGCCGCTGCGGGGCAGCCTCGGCGCGCCGGCGCGGGCGGCGCTTCCGATCGCCCGGTGCAGGGCGTCGACGGCTAGATCGGCCCCGTGCCGTGCGCCCGGTGCGAGGCCGCCCAGCGCCTCGGACACCTCCTCCGCGTCGAGCGTCGCCGCCTCGAGCAGCGGCTCCCCCTCGGCCAGCTCCACCACGGCGCTCGCGGCGGCGCGCACGGCGGCGCAGCCTGCGGCTTCGAAGCCAGCGCCCGCGACGCGCTCGCCCTCGACCCGCACGGCGATCCGGACGAGGTCGCCGCACGCCGCTCCGCCCGCGGCGCCGGAGTGGGGGGTGTCGGCGAGGACCCCGCGCCCACGCGGGCTCAGGAGATGGTCCTGCAGTGCCGCGGCCGGAGTGGTCATGTCCTCGTCCCAGCGTGGCAAAAGGGAGTGGCCCCAGCTTGCCGCTGCCGTACCGGGAGTTGGGCCTGCTCTAGCAAGCTTGG
>DASQXU010000246.1:0-5839 GCA_035639555.1 Thermoleophilaceae bacterium | reverse complement strand
TGCCGGAGGGGAATCTCGTGATCACGCGTCTGAGCCACACCACGGTTTACGTCCTGGACCAGGCCGAGGCGCTCACGTTCTACCGCGACAAGCTCGGCTTCGAGGTCCGCACCGACCAGACGATGGACAACGGCTTCCGCTGGCTGACGGTGGGGCCCAAGGGGCAGCCCGACCTGGAGATCGTGCTCATGGAGGCCAAGGAAGGGCCGATGTGGAGCCGCGAGACGGCCGAGCAGGTGCGGGGCCTGATGGCGAAGGGCTTCGCGGGGACGATCTTCCTGACGACCGACGACTGCCACGCCGCGTACGAGGAGCTCAAGGGGCGCGGCGTCGAGTTCGTGGAGGAGCCCGAGAAGCGTCCCTACGGGATCGACTCGTCCTTCCGTGACCCATCCGGGAACCACCTCCGGCTGACCCAGGTGCGGGAGACGGCGGCGGTCTAGGCGCCCGCCGCTCCGCCGGCCCTCGCGCGGCGGCACAACACCAGCCGCCCACGACTACCCTTAGCCGGGGAGTGGCTCGGCGCAGCGTTGAATCGGACGTCTACGAGCGTCTGTACGGTCCCCCGGGCAACGGGCGAGACGTCCGCGGAGGGGCGAGCACGCCGCGGCGTGTGCTGGTCGACCCGGCGCTGCTGCCGCCGCCGGAGACCGATCCACCTGCGAGTGCAGCACCACGTCGGCCCCGCCCGAGCCGGGGCGGAATCGTCCTGCCCGCGGCCGGAATCGGCGTTCTGCTCGGCGTCGCGCTTCTCATGCTGCTCGGATCGGGGGGCGGCTCGCGGCCCCACTCGGCGCCGGTCGCCCACACCAAGCCAAAGGCGACCGCCTCGCGAGCGGTGAGAAAGCACCGACAGCGGCGGCGACACCGCGTATCTGCGAGCCAGTCGGCTTCGACTCCGACCACCGCCGCGCCGGCGCCGTCGCCGCCGGCCAAAGCGATTCCTCCGATAACGCCCGCTCGCCAGGCCACGACGGTCCCAACCGTGCAGACCCCCACCGCCCCCCGCCAGCAGGACACCGCGCCGAGGCCGCCGACTCCCACGGTGCCCAGAACCGTGCAGTCCCCGCCTCGGACAGTGACCCAGCCGGCGGCCCCCACCCGGCCACAGCCGCCCTCGACCGTACCGGCGCCGGCGCCTCTGACCAACCCGGGCGGCCAGGGATCCCGAGGCGGGTCGCCGGGAACTGGTGGCGCTAGTCCGCCCCCTCGCGGAGCGTCGCTAGCGGAGAGAGGATGAGCCCGTCAGATCCGCGATTCCGCGCGGCCGTCAGGACTTAGGGTCCTCGCCTACAATCCGTGCGTCGCATCGAAGGGGAAGACCCCTTCTTCAGAGGGGCGTCGCCGGGTGAGCGGCGCCCCTCTTGCTTCCGCTAGGCTGGGGACGTAGCTCTCCTGGCGAGACTCTCTCCGGGGGGGCGGACGTGGAGATCGACGCATTCGTGGCGACCGCCTGAGAAGCGCTACCCCTCCCAGGAGAAGGCGGTCGAGAGCCCCGGCTTGCCCTCGTGGGCGAGCTCGAGCCCGAACACGGTGATCTTCGACGGAGCCTGGCGGTCGCCGCTATCTACTACCTCATCCGACCGCCCGCGTCATGACGGCGAAGGCAACGGTACTCGTTGTGCTCTTGGTCGGGCTCACAGGGTGTGGTCCTCGAGAGGCATGCGGGTCCGAGGCGGGCGGCATCCCTGTACACCTGCACGATGAGACCTAGGAGGGGTTCTGCGTCTTGTCGGAAGGATCGGTCAGGCACACACCTTCTGGAACCCGACGCACACGCGGCACCCGTGATCGCCCCCGAACGGCTTCGCGGTCTTCTACGTGAACTCGCCGAGGGGGCTATAAGAATCGTATTGGGATAAGTGCCCTCTTCGTCAAGCTGCATCACCACTCCCGAGTGTCCAGTCGAGGCCGGACCGGGACGGGCTCTCGCGCGACTACCGGCGAGCCCTCATCGCTTGAGGCGCGCCAGCCGGGCCGCGGTGTCGAGCCACACCGAGTGGTCGGCGGGCCCGATCCCGGGGGTGGAGTGTGGACGCGGGCCGTGGACGCCGTCGGTGTATTGCCACCAGCTCACCTTGCGGAAGCCCGCGACCCTCGGCACCCGCGTGGTGTATCCAGAGGCCCACAGGAGGGTTCCCCGCGGGGCCCAGGAGCCGACGTTCGGCCGCCAGAACCAGTCGCCGGTGTAGATCGTCACCCGGTAGCGGTGGGTCTCGGCGCGCACCTCGTCGATCCAGGCGCTGACCCAACGCCGCATGAACCCGACGCTCAGAGGGCCGCTCTTGACCTCGACGTCGAGCACCGGGGGCAGGGTGCGGGCAAACCCGCCCGCCGCGTTGACGACGGCCACGTAGTGGCGCGCCTGGGCCCGGGCCGAGCCGATCGGGAGGCGGGGACGGGCGAAGTGGTAGGCGGCGTGGGGGAGGCCGAGCAGCGCGAGCTGCCTCCAGTGGCGGGCGAAGCAGCGGTCGGTGAACGTGGTGCCCTCGGTCGCCTTCGTGAACGCGAAGGCGCGCACTCGAGCGACGGCCGACCAGTTGAGCGAGCAGCCGTTCCAGTTCGAGACGTCGGGGCCGATCAGGCCGCTGCGGATGGTTGGAACGGCGGCCGCGGCGGCTCGGTGCTTGAGCCGCGACGGGGCGTGCGACCCGGCGAAGTCATTCGCCGGATTGGCCAGCGCCGCGGTAGGCGTGGCGGCCGCGATGGCGAGCGCGAGCGAGACCGCGCGGAGCGAGTGAGGCATCTCTCCTCCTTGATCGGAAGGCGGGTCCGACCTCCCCACAACACGGCGGCGGCCCGGATGGACCGAGGCGACGGCATTTTTCTAGCGGGCGGGGCCGGTTCGACTTCTGACGAGGCGTCGAGCTGGTCGCCGAGGTGCGCCGCCGGGAGCAGCGGCGTTCGACGATATCTCTCCCCGCCCCTCACCGCACGCAGGGACCGTAGTAGGGAAACCCGTTCGGAGTAGTAGCGGATGCGTCCCCTTGAGGTCGGTTCGGGCAGAACACTCACGCCTCTTGAAGGGTCTCGTCGAGCTCGCTACGGGGCGTTCTTGGCCCCTTCCTCCCGCCGTAGCCGCCGGGCCCATCTGGTACGCCGCCCGTCCTCGGCCGAGCGTCCGGCCAGGTGCCACCCCCGGCGCCGAGCGCTAGTGTGCCTCAACCCCCGCCGAGGCGCCGGATGCCGGTGCCGCGAGCGAAGCTTCAAAGGAGGCACACGTGCGGCGCGTGCTCGCTCCCGCTCTCTTGTTGCTGGTCGCGACCGGGGGCTGGCACCGCAAGGGCGGATGTCGGGCCGCTGTCGCGCATCACCGGCACCTCGCCGTTCGGGGCCAACTGCAATGGGGCGCCCCAGATCGGGACGCTGTTCAGGAACGCCGAGGTCGAGCCGTGGGTGAGCGCGAACCCCGCCAATCCGCGCAACCTAGTCGCCGTGTACCAGCAGGACCGCTGGTCAAACGGCGGCGCGCAGGGCGACCTGACGAGCTTCTCGTTCAATCGCGGCCGCTCCTGGCACCGGCCGACAGCGCCGCCGTTCACGCGCTGCGCCGACGGGAACGCGGCCAACGGGGGCAACTACGAGCGCGCCTCGGATCCGTGGGTCGGTTTCGGCCCGCACGGGTCGGCCCACCAGATCGCGCTTGCCCTTGCCGGCCCGGCCCCCAACTTCCCGACGAGCGCGGTGCTCGTCTCGTCGTCGAGGGACGGTGGCCGCAGCTGGGGCCCGATCAAGACCCTCCAGCGCGACACGACGGCCCGGCTCGCCAACGACAAGGAGTCGATCACGGCGGATCCCAGGAACGCCCGCTTCGTCTACGCGGTCTGGGATCGCCTCCAGGCCCAGAATCCCCCCGACCCGAACTCGCCGTTATCGGGCGACACGCTGTTCGCTCGCTCGACGGACGGCGGCCGGACCTGGGAGCCGACCCGGACGATCCTCGACTTCCCGGACAACAGCAACATCCAGACGCTCGGGAATCAGATCGTCGTGCTCGGTAACGGCGCCCTGGTCAACGTGTTCGACCTGATCGACCACGGCGTCCCCTACGTCGCGGTCCAGCGCTCGACCAACCGGGGGCGGAGCTGGTCCCATCCGACCGTCGTCGACATCCTGTTCAGCAGCGCCGCGCGGGGGCAGGGCGTGATCGATCCCTCCGACGGTCACCCGGTGCGGACGGGGGACCTCCTCCCCGAGGCCGCCGCCGACCCGCGCCGAGGCTCGCGGACCGTCTACCTCGTCTGGCAGGACAGCCGCTTCACGCGGGCCGCCCCGCTCCCCTATTTCAACGATCAGATCGCCCTCGCCAGCTCGAGGGACGGCGGGCGGAGCTGGAGCGACCCGAAGCGGGTGAGCTCGAACAGGCGCACACAGGCGTTCACCGGCTCGGTCGAGGTCAACCGGCGCGGAAACCTCGGGGTGACCTACTACGACTTCACCTTTGACCACCGCGCGGGTGGCCCACTGAACACCGACTACTGGTCCACGGGCTCCCGTGACGGTGGCCGGACGTTCTCGCCGCGCGAGCGTCTCACTCGTAGGTCGTTCGACATGCGCAGCGCGCCCGACGCCGAGGGGTTCGACGTGGGCGACTATGAGGGCCTGACTTCGGCCGGCCGGCGCTTCGTGCCGGTGTTCGTCGCCGCCAACAGCGGCAACCTCGCGAACCGGACGGACGCGTTCTCCAGCTCGTTCCGCCCGCGCTTCGTCGGCGCGTGGCCGAGCAGGAGCAAGGCGCGGACGGGCGCGGGCGTGAGCGCGCGGCGGCTTGCGCGAATCGTGAAGGCCGCGGGGCAGTTCCGGGCGCCCGTCCGGGTCCGCTGATCTCGGGGTCGGCGCGAGCCACGGGCATCCCGCGCCAGGTCGCCACAACGCCGGGCTTGCTCTCCAGGCGCGGCGATGTGCCGCGCGCCCTGCGGCGCCGGTGGACTCCGAAACTGCCACCGGGCCGAGCGCCGACTGCACGGGGCGGCCGCCCCGTGTTCATCTTCCAAGTCGAACCGTGTGCCGCTTGGTGCGGCGCTGGCACGGCGCGGCCGCGACGCCGGTGCCCAACCCGCTTCGAGTGCCGTCCGCGCGGCGGTCCGCACCCGGCCTTGCGGCGGGAGCAGCGGTGGATGCCGGCTAACCTCGAGCAACTCTCCGCCAACCGCCGCCAGCCCGCACGATACGCGCGAGGAGGTCGCGCAACATAGGGGTGATTCCTGATATCGGTCAGGAGAGCGAACGTCCGCGCCAGGTGCCGGCCTGCTCAGCGTAGTAAAGCGGCCATCTCCTGACTGGGCCGAGCCTGGCCGTCCTCGCCGTGGTCGACGAACGCCCAGGGCCACCGACTGGCGACATCGGCAGCTTCGCGCTGGCGCCGGTGCGGGTGTTCAAGCCGGGCCGCTCGCCGCCGCTCATGAGGCTGGTCGACCCGCCTTCGAGTTTGCCGACGTCTCGATCGCCGCAATCCGCCCGAGGCCCGCCCATAGGTCACGCGCGCCCCTGAGTTGCGGCCACTGCGGATCGACCCCACCTCTCCACGCGGGCTGGCCGGCAAGCCTGCGTGGAGCCGGTCAGCTTGAACGGAATCCGCTTCTGACTGCCGCCAGGCCGGTGACCGGCCTCCCGCCATCGTCTCTCCGTGCTCCCCGTTTTGGCGCGCTTAGGTTGCTACCGCCCTGGGTCGAGCGCTCCGACGTCACAGTGGCCGCTCGAGCGCTGCTTGCGGCCAGCCGGAATCGCCAGGATCGAGATCAGCCTGAGGCCAGCTGCAGCAACGCCCCTCGCCGGTGTGCTCCTCGCCCCGACCCGAAGGGCGATTGCGATGGCCACCGGCGGCAGAGTGCGACTACGT
>DASQXU010000245.1:0-17464 GCA_035639555.1 Thermoleophilaceae bacterium | reverse complement strand
CCCGACTACCCGAGCGAGCCGCTGTCACGCCTATACCGCGCGACAAAGGGATGGCGCTGCTTCAGAGAACTCGTCGCATGCCGGGAGGTGCGGTATCCCGAAAGCCGGTCGCGCGACTGGGATACTCGGACCACGATGGCGTCTGCCCACGTCGAGCTCGTCGGCGAGGCCCTGGACTCCTACCGGGAGGACGGGATAGATGCGCTGCTCGAGTACACCGTCCCCGACATCGAATGGCAGACCGGGGGCACGTTCGTCGACGAGGGTACGTGTCGCGGCCACGACGCCGTCCGCCGCTACCTGGCCGCCATGGAGGACGCGTTCGAAGGGCTGCGCGTCGACCCGCGCGAGTTGATCGACGCGGGGGACGCCGTGGTGGGACACACCCGTGACACGGGCCGGGGACGGGGCAGCGGGGTCCCGGTAGAGGTCGACCACTACTACGCCATCTGGTTCCGAGGAGACAAGATCCGCCGCATCCAGAACTTCAGAGATCGGACCTCGGCATTCGAAGCCGTCGGGCTCGCGGGGGCGACCGGCAAGCGGGAGGTGGGATGACTCTCGGCGCTCCATCGCGCCGGGCCGCTGACTGACGCGGAGCGGAATGGGCGGATCCGGGACGAGCGGCGCCCGTCCCGTCAACCAGCCCAACGGCCGATCCCGCTCACCGGCTCGACCGCGATCCGCATCCGGACGCCGGGCGGCGGATCATCCATCGGCGGAAAGCGCACCTCGGGGCCGAGGTACACGCGCGCGAGATCCTGAAGCAGCTCCGGGGCGCCGCCTTCCTCGATGTTCGCTCGCCCATCGACGACGACGTACTCGCGCAAGCCCGGTGGCTGGATGCCCGTTCCCTCGAGCGAGACCGCCACCGGGATCTCGCCGGACGTTCTCGAGCTTTGCTGGCCCGGATTGAGATGCGCCGTGAGCAGATCGTCGCCCCCGACCGCAACCCAGACGCACGTCACGTGCAGGGCCGCCGTCTTGGCTGGTCGTGACCAGATGGCCGAGAGCGCCTGCGCGGATGAGCTCCCGGGCGCTGTCGTGGAGGCTCATTCGGCGAGCGAGTTTACGTGGCACGCCGACGCCCGATCCGAAACGGCGAACCTCACCACGCGCCCTTGACCGCCGGGGGCCCAGCAGGTTGCATGGCGCGCCGTGGGCGCGCGCGAGGTCATCGGCGAGTACCTGGCGGCGATGGAGCGCGGTGACCGGGAGGCCGCCGTCGCGCTCTATGCCGACGACGTCGTGATGCACGTGCCCGGGCGATCGGCGTTCGCCGGCGAGCGTCGGGGCCGCGAGGCGGTGCTGGCCTACCTGCGGGCCGGGTTGGAGCGCGCCGAGTGGGGCGCCCAGGTGGAGCTCGTCGACCTGCTCGCGGGCGAAGGGGATCGCGTCGCCCTGCTGCTCCGGGAGCGCCTGCGCGGACCCCGCGGGGAGCTCCTCCTACGCCGCGCGAACGTCTATACGGTCCGCGACGGCCGGATCGCCGAGATCCGCATCTTCGAGCACGATCAGTACGCGGTCGACGCCTACCTGGAGGGATGAGGCCCGTGACGGCGCTCGAGGTGGTCGGTCGCTACGTGGCGGCCGTGCGGCGCGGCGACTGGGACGCCGCCTACGGCTTCTTCAGCCACGA
This sequence comes from Thermoleophilaceae bacterium, assembly GCA_035639555.1. GTDB lineage: Bacteria > Actinomycetota > Thermoleophilia > Solirubrobacterales > Thermoleophilaceae > DASQXU01. Next base: position 15,825 of record DASQXU010000245.1, on the reverse strand, counting down.
CGTGGTGGCGCACGTGCCGGGGCGCTCGGCGCTCGCGGGTGAGCTGCGCGGCCGCGACGCTGTCGTCGCCTACATCGAGGCCGCGCGGGCGAAATCACGCGGCGCCGAGGTCGAAGTCGAGCTCTTGGACACTCTCTCGAGCGAGGAGCGCGTCATGCTGCTCGCGCGAGAGCGCTTCGCGCGCGAGGACGGCATCGTCGAGATCGGGCGCGCCAACGTCTACACGGTCCGCGGCGGCGCCATCGTCGAGGTCTGGATCTTCGAGGCCGACCAGTACGCCGTCGACGCCCTGTTGGAGGGGACGTGAGCGCCATCGTCCACGGCCCGGGCGAGGGCGAGCGACACGCGATGGGCGCCTCCGAGGTGGTCATCAAGGCCACCGGCGAGGACACCGGCGGAACGTTCTTCGTCGCCGAGATCGTCCTCGAGACCGGCTTTCCCGGTCCGCCGCGTCACTTCCACGAGCGTCTGCACGAGAGCGTCTACGTGCTGGAGGGCGAGCTGACGATGACCCTCGACGACGAGACCGCGGTCCTGACGCCGGGAGCCTTCGCGTCGATTCCCCCGCGCGTTGTCCATACCTTCCGCAACGACGGCGCACGGCCGGCGCGGGGGCTCAACGTCAACACGCCCGCGGGATGGGAGCACTACGTCCGCGAGCTCGCGGCCGCGGCGAGGGCGGGCCTGACGCCGGCGGTCATGGCCGAGATCGCCTCGCGCCACGACTTCCACCCGGCGTGAGCGGTCGGCGAGCTCGGTCTGTGCGATGAGTCTCGAGCGGGCTGCCGGTCAACATGGATCGTGGCCGGCTACGTACAGCTCGGCGACGTACGCACCTGGTACGACGAGTACGGCGACGGCGAGCCGCTCGCGCTGCTGCATCCGGGCGGCGCCGACGCGCGGGCCTGGGGACCGAACCTCGACGCGCTGGCCGCTCACTTCCACGTCTTCACCCCCGAGCGCCGCGGCCACGGGCGCACCGGGGATGTAGAGGGTCCGATCACCTACGAGCTGATGGCGAAGGACACGATCGCGTTCATCGAGGGGGTGGTCGGCGGGCCGGCTCACCTCGTCGGGTGTAGCGCCGGCGCGACCGTGGCGCTGCTCGTAGCGCTCCGACGTCCCGACCTCGCCCGGCGCGTTGTCCTCATCAGCGGCGTCTTCCACCGCGACGGCTGGGTCCCCGGCGCGATCGACCGCGACCAAGGCCCGCCAGACGTCCTCGCGCGCGGTTACGCGGAGCTATCTCCCGACGGCGCGGACCACTTCCCGGTCGTGGCCGCCAAGCTCGCGCGGATGAACTTCGAGGAGCCAACGCTCGCCGCCCCGGAGCTGAGCGCGCTGACGAGACGCACGCTGGTGATGATCGGCGACGATGACGAGGTGACCCTCGAGCACGCGGTCGCGATGTACCGCAGCATTCCTCACGCCGAGCTCGCAGTGGTCCCCGGCACGTCGCACGGGCTCCTCCACGAAAAGCCGTCGCTGTGCAACACGATGGTCGTCGACTTCCTGACGAGCGACCCGGTGCCCACGATCGTGCCGGTCCGGCGCAGGCGATGACCTCTTCGACCCCGCGGCTCGACGGGAAGGTCGCGCTGGTCGCGGGCGCGACGCGCGGTGCCGGGCGTGGCACGGCGCTCGCGCTTGGCGAGGCGGGCGCGACCGTCTACTGCACCGGCCGCAGCACCCGGGAGCGCCGCTCTGAGTACGACCGACCGGAGACGATCGAGGAGACCGCCGAGCTCGTCGACGCCGCGGGCGGCCACGGGATCGCGGTCGCGGTCGACCACCTGGACCCGGTTCAGGTGGAGGCCCTCGCCCGGCGCATCGACGCCGAGCAGGGCCGCCTGGATGTGCTGGTCAACGACGTCTGGGGTGGGGAGCGGCTGTTCGAGTGGAACGCGCCGGTGTGGGCGCACGACCTCGAGAAGGGACTGCGAATGCTGCGCCTGGCGATCGACACCCATCTGATCACCAGCCACTTCACGCTGCCGCTGCTGATCCGCCAGCCCGGCGGGCTGGTGGTCGAGATGACCGACGGGACCCGCGACTACAACGCCGAGCACTACCGGGTCTGTGCGTTCTACGACCTGGCCAAGACCGCGGTCATCCGGCTCGCGTTCGCGCAGGGCGAGGAGCTCGCCCCCCACGGCTGCACCGCGGTGGCGTTGACTCCGGGGTGGATGCGGTCGGAGATGATGCTCGACAACTACGGGGTGACCGAGGCCAACTGGCGCGACGGCGCGCGCGTCAACCCACACTTCGCCGCGATCTCCGAGAGCCCGCGCTTCGTGGGCCGCGCGGTCGCCGCGCTCGCGACCGACCCGAACCTCCAGCACCGAAACGGCGGGTCGTTCTCCTCGGGCGGGCTCGCGCGCGAGTACGGCTTCACCGACCTCGACGGGTCGCAGCCCGACTGCTGGCGCTACCTCGTCGAGGTCCAGGACGCCGGCCGCCCGGCGGACCCGAGCGGGTACCGCTGAACCTGCCTCCGGTCCCCTCCGCGGCCGGCGTCAGGGGAGGCGGTCCGCCAGCTCGAGGAGGTCGGCCACCGACTCGTCGGCATCGGGGTCGGCACGGGTGGGGGAGCCCGGCCCGTACTCCAGCGGCCGGTCGACGAACGCCGTTCTGAGCCCGGCGTTGCGCGCACCCTCGAGGTCCCAGGGGTGGGCCGCCACCAGCATCAGCTCGGCGGGCTCCACGGCGAGCAGGCGCGCCGCGGTCCGGTAGGCCTCGGGTGCAGGCTTGTAGACGTGAGCCAGCTCCGCCGAGAGCACGCAGTCGAACCGCAGGTCCGCGTGGCGCGCGAGCTCGACGAGCAGGGCGACGTGGCCGTTCGAGAGCGTGGCCGCCACGCGCCGGCGGCGCAGCGCCTCGAGGCCCGTCCGGACGTCCGGCCACGGGTCCAGGCGGTGCCACGCGCGCACAAGCCGGCGTCGCTCCTCGGCGGGAAGCTCCACGCCCCGCTCGGTTAGGAGATCGTCGAGCGTCACGAGATGCAGCTCATCGAAGTCGCCCCACGGCCGCGAGCCCTCGTTGACCTCGGCGAGGATCGGCCGGTACCGCGCTCGCCACGCGTCGGCCAGCTCCTCCGGATCGCCCGGCACCCCGCTCGCGCGAATGGCCTCGGCCACCCCCGAGCGCCAGTCCACGAGGGTCCCGAAGACGTCGAAGACCAGCGCCCGCACGGCCATCGGGCGAGGCTACCGGCACGACGCCGCGGGATGACGGGTCTTGCGATCATGCCGGGGTGCCGCGGCTCAGCGCGAAGGAGCGTGCACAGCTTCCGGACCGCGCCTTTGCATACATCGATTCGCGCGGCCGACGTCGGCTGCCCATCCACGACGCGGCGCACGTCCGGAACGCGCTCGCGAGGTTCAACCAGGTGGCGTTCGAGGACGAGGCAGCGCGCGACCGGGCGCGCAATCGGCTGCTCAGCGCGGCCAAGAAGCACGGGATCATGCCCATCGGGTTCATCAGCTCCCAGCTGCAACCGGAGCGGAAGCTGCCGAGGGGCAACGTCACGTTCTTGCTGACCGATCTCGAGGGCTCGACCGAGCTCCTCCGGCGGCTCGACAATCGATACGCAGGCCTGCTCGCCGATGTCCGCCGGCTCGTGCGCGCCGCGGTGCGGTCTGCCGGGGGTCGCGAGGTCTCCGCCCGCGGGGACGACCTCTTCGTGGTGTTCGAACACGCCCCGGCTGCGGTCGAGGCCGCGCTGGAGATCCAGCGGCGGATGCGCGCCGGTGCCTGGCCGGACGGGCTCGACGTGCGCCTGCGAATCGGCCTGCACCGCGGGCGTCCGGCGCTCACCGATACCGGCTACGTCGGGCTCTCGGTCCACGCCGCGGCGCGCATCTGCTTCGCCGGCCACGGCGGCCAGATCCTGGTGTCGTCCCCGGTGCGCGCGGCGGTCATCGGCTCGCTCCCAGACGGGGTCAGCCTCAGGAGCCTTGGCGCCTGGCGATTCCGCGGCCTGCCCGAGCCGGTCGATCTCTTCCAAGTCGAGGCGGCCGACCTGCTCTCCGACTTCCCCCCGCTTCGATCGGCCACCCCCGCCGCGTAGTCGTCTGGTCAGGCTGGAGCGATCCCGGCGCGGCAGGTCCGCCCCACTTTCGTACTGCCCGCCGAGTCCGAGGAGAACGCGGTAGCTTCCCGGCCCATCGAGCAGCTCCACGGCATCGCGATTCCCCGCACGCTGGAAGAGGCCTGCGACCCGCGGCGGCTGGCGCTCGTCGTCTACGACATGCAGGTCGGCATCCTCGGGCAGATCGCCGATCGCGAGCGGGTCGTCGCCCAGGTCGCGCGCGTGCTCGAGGCCGCGCGCGCCGCGAGCGTGCGCACGGTCTTCATGCGCCACGTGACCCTGCCAACCGAGCTCATGGGCGCCTCCCAGATGCGGATGTGGATGGCGTGGCAGCGGGCCGAGCGCGCCGCCGACATCGTGTCGCCCTTCCCGCCCGACGCGCCGGCGACGCAGCTGGCTCCGGAGCTCGCCCCTACCACGCGGGAGGCGGTCTTCGACAAGGTGACGATGTCGGCGTTCGAGGGCACTCCGCTCGACATCGTGCTGCGCGACTGCGGGATCGTCTCCGTCGCCCTCGTCGGCGTCGCGCTCGAGGTCGGCATCGAGCCCACGGCGCGCCACGCCGCCGACCTCGGCTACCTCCCGATCGTCGTGACCGAAGCCTGTGGCGCCGGCGACCGGGCCGCAGGGGAGCGTTCGCTCGAAGCTCTGGCGTTCGCCGGCGATGCGCTCTTGACCGATACGGCGGCCTTCGCCCGCGCGCTCGCCGCCCGGGCGCCCAGCGCGGCTGCCGCCGGCTCCGCCCCGGCTCGCCACTGACCTGGCACTGCGGCTCAGCGAGCCCCGCCCAGCTCCGGCAGCACGTCGCGCTCGTACAGCCTGATCAGCGCGTCCTGGTCCGGACCGACCTGCTGCACCAGGAGGTGATCGAAGCCTGCGTCGCGGTACTCGCGGAGCTTCGCCACGTGCCGGCCCGGATCGCCAGAACAGAGGATCGCCCCGGCGACGTCCTCCTCCCGCACGGTCTCTGCCGCCCGCTCGTAGTGCTCGGGGGTGGCGAGCTGCTGGCCGATCTCGGCCCCGAGGCCGCTGGTCGGCCACAGCTCGTAGGCGGTGCGCCGCGCCTCAGCGTCGTCCGCCGCCACGCACGTATCGAGCTTGCCGTAGCAGGGCTTTCCGTCGCCGCCCGCCCGACGGAAGGCGTCGACGAGCTCCGTCTCGGGCGCGACGTGCATGTAGCCGTCGCCGATCCGCCCGGCGAGCGCCGCGGAGCGCGGTCCGAGCCCCGAGACCACGATCGGCGGCGGTGTGTCGGGGCGGGTGAAGAGTCGGGCGTGCTCAACCGTGTAGTGGCGCCCCCGGTGCGTGCGCACCACCTCGCCGGTCCAGAGCGCGCGGATGATCTCGACCGCCTCCTCGAGCATCGCGCGACGCACCGGCGCCGAGGGCCACGGGTCGCCGAGGACGCATTCGTTCAGGCGCTCCCCGGTCCCGACGCCGAGGAAGAAGCGCCCGGGCAGCATCGCCGCGGCGGTGGCCGCTGCATGGGCGACGATCGCCGGGTGCATGCGCACCGTTGGGCACGTCACCGCGGTACCGACCGGAATCCGCTCCGTGACCTCCGCGATCGCGCCGATGACCGCCCAGACGAACGGCGACTGCCCCTGGCGCCGGGTCCAGGGGTGGAAGTGGTCGGAGATCGTGACGAAGTCGAACCCTGCCTCCTCGGCCCGCCGGGCCGTCGCCACGAGCGCCTCCGGGGGAAGCTCCTCGGACGACAGGTGCAGGCCGACCCCTGCGATGCCGCCGTCGGGGCTCATCGCCCGGGCCCTATCCGCCGGGTAACGCCGCCGCTCGAGCTGATCATGAATCGCCTCCCTCGATCGTCATCCACCACTGGAGAATGCGTCATCCGGCCGCTCAGGGTCGGGTGCCGCCTGACCGGTCCGTACGCTCCCGGCCAGCGCCCCACTCGCCGCTCTCCACCATGGTGCCGTTCCCGCTACTGAGAGTCCTCTTGCTGGCCGTGTTGGTGGTCGCAGCGATCGCGGCCGGAGTCGCCGCGGTCGACATCCACCGGCACGACAAGGCGTCGCCTCAGCGGCGAGTCGAGCACCGCCACCCCCCGGAGGCGGCGAAGCGACAGGATCGCCCGCGCTCGGTGACGCTCACGTGGGTCGGAGACATCTCGCTGTCATCGAGCTACGGGCTCCCCGCACAGCCAGGGAGCACTCCGTTGTTCGCCGACGTCAAGCGCCGCCTGGGCGCGACCGACATCACGATCGCGAACCTCGAGGGCACGCTCGGGTCCGGAGGGGGCTCGAAGTGCAGCGGAGGGGGCGGCAACTGCTTCGCTTTTCAAGCCCCGCCGGCGTACGCCCGCGTCTTCAGGCGGGCGGGGATCGACGTGATGAACGTCGCCAACAACCACGCCTACGACTTCGGGCCCGAGGGCCAGCGTCAGACTCTCGCCGCGCTGAAGCACGCCCGGATCGCTCACAGCGGACGCCCGGGCCAGGTGCTGATCCGTCGCGTCCGCGGGGTAAGGCTCGCGATCCTCGGCTTCGCGCCCTACCGGTGGGCCGCGGAGCTGCGCGACATCAAGGGCGCGAAGCGTCTGGTCCGCCGCGCTCGGCGCAAAGCGGAGGTCGTCGTCGTTGTGATCCACGCTGGCGCGGAGGGCGCCGACCAGACCCACACCCCGGCGGGAACGGAGATCGCGTTCGGCGAGAACCGCGGCCAGACCCGCCGCTTCGCCCACGCGGCGGTACGGGCGGGTGCGGACCTCGTGCTCGGCTCCGGGCCGCATGTCGTCCGCGGTCTCGAGCGGTACCGGGGACGCCTGATCGCCTACTCGCTCGGGAACTTCCTCGGCTACCACACGTTCTCGACGGGCGGCACGCTCTCGGTCAGCGGGATCCTGCGGGTCCGAGTCGCTCCGTCCGGGCGTCCGCTCGGTGGACGGTGGATCTCCGTCCAGCTCGACGGCGCGGGGATCCCACACCTCGATCCCGCTCGGCAGAGTGCGCAGCTCGTGCGCCAGCTCTCGGTCGAGGACTTCGGGCGCCGGGCATATCCCATGACCGCTGCCGGAAGGCTTGGTCCGGCCGGGAGAGGGTGAGCGATGATTCCCGCGCAGGGACTCGACGGCGGCGAGCGGAGCGGCGACTCGGAGGTCGTCGATCAGGTCACGCACGGGGGCGGCGCATACATCACGGGGCGCAAGGTGTTCGGCGGCGGCGGCGACGTCTCGATCGCCGGAGGCGCGAGCACCGTGCGGCAATACGTCGCCGCCGGGCTGCTCGACGAGCTCTACCTGCACATCGTCCCGATCGTCCTCCGGGCGGGCGAGCACTGCTGCAGGGCGTGGCGATCCCACCCTCGAGCCCGTGAAGGTCGTCGCCTCACCGGCGGTCACTCACGTCAAGCACCGCGTCCTGCGCTAGCTCGCGGCAAGACGCACCGTCCTGCCGGGCGCCATCCGCTATGGCGTTGTACGGTGCGCGGGCATGGCGCCTGCAACCGGTCCCCGGCTGGCGGCCGCGAGCCTGATCGGGGTGGTGCTGATAGCCCTGTTCGTCTACTTCTTCGTGACGCCGGTGCACGCCCCGAAGCCGAACGACCTGCCGGTGGTCGTCGTGGGTCCCGCGGGGGCGGCCGGAGCCCTCGCCACCCGTCTCGAGGCGCAGAACTTCAAGGTCCTTCGCAGGCCGGACGCCTCCGCGGCGCGCCGGGCGATCGACGACCGGGACGCCTACGGCGCCTTCATCCTGAGCCGGCGCGCACCCCGAGTCCTGGTGGCCACCGCCGCCAGCTACGCCGCCGCTCAGCTCCTCGCCCGCGTCGGCCGCGCCGCGGGCGCGCGCGCCGTCGTGGACGTGAAGCCGACCGACCCCGATGACCCCCGGGGCGCCACGCTCAACGTCCTCGTGCTCGCCCTGGTCATCACGGCGATCCTCACCGCCCTCGTGGCTGTGCAGATGGTGCCCGAGCTGCGCCTCCTCCGCCCGCGCGTCGTGGCCGCTGGCTTCGCTTCCCTCGCCGGAGGGGCGGCGGCCGTCGGGATCGTGCACGCCGAAGGCGCGCTTCCCGGCTCCTACTTCGCCGAAGTGGCGATAGTCGCGTTGGCGGTACTGGGCATCGCGCTCAGCTCGAGCGGACTGATGAGGCTCACCGGCCCGGCCGGCGCGGGAGTTCCCTTCCTGATCTTCCTGATGCTCGGCAACCCCGGCTCCGGCCTCGCCACCGCGCCGGAGCTGCAGCCGACGCCTTGGCACCCGGTGGGCGCCTACTTCCCGTCGGGGGCGCTCGGGAGCGCCCTCCGCGGGGTCGCCTACTTCGGCGGAGCGAAGATCGTGGGCCCGCTGCTGATCCTCGCCGCCTATGTCGTCCTCGGGTTGATCCTGAACGAGCTGGCGTCCCGCCGCCTTCCCCGCGCTCGGCTCGCATACAGCTGAGCCGCGGGGAGCGCCGTCATTCGCCTTCGCGCGTCACCCTTCGTCCGATGACCCCGCGCTCCGTAGCACTCGCCGCCGTGGCCGGGCTCGCGCTTGCCGACGCGTCCATCGTCACGCTCGCTCTGCCGGACATCCTGCGCGACCTCGACACGACGATCGAGGGCGTGGCCGCGGTGATCGGCCTGTACACGCTCGTGATCGCGGTCGCGCTGGTTCCGCTCGAGCGGGTGGCGTCGCGATTCTCGGTGCCCGCCGTCGGCGCGGGGGGCTTCGCGCTGCTCGCCGCCTCGAGCGCGGTGTGCGCCTCGGCCGGCGGCATCACCGTGCTGCTCCTGGCCCGCGCCGCCCAGGCCCTGGGCGGCGCCGCCGGTCTGGCCACCGCGTTCGAGCTGTTGGGCGGCGGGCAGGGCCGCGAGCGGCGGCTGTGGGTCTGGGCGGCCGTCTTCGCCACCGCGATCGGTCCCGCGCTCGGCGGGGCGCTGACCCAGGGATTCAGCTGGAGGGCGATCTTCGCCTTTCAGGTGCCGGTTGGCGCGGCCGGCGCGATAGCGGTGCTCGCCGGCCCGGCCCGAGCCAGACCGGCGGTGACCCCCCCGGCGCGCCGGGAGCGGCCCGAGCGCCTTCCCCTACGGCCGGCGCTGGCGCTCGGGCTCGTGTCCGCGGCGCTCAGCGCCGTGCTCTTCCTGCTGGTGCTGCTGCTCGTCGCGGGCTGGAACGTCAGCCCACTGAAGGCGGCAGCCGCCGTCAGCGTCATCCCGATCGCCGCGGTGGCCGGCGCGCGGATCCGAGGGGACCAGCGAGCGCGCGCCGTCTCGGGATGCGCGCTCGTCGGCGGCGGCGTGCTGGCGCTCGCGTGGCTGCCCACCGCCTCGGTGTGGTGGACGGTCGTGCCTCAGGCGCTCGCCGGCGTCGGCATGGGGCTGGCGCTGACCGCGCTGGGCGGCGGGCTGCTGCCCGAGCGCACGCCGCGCGACGCCGCCCGGCTCCTCGCCATCCGCCACGCCGGCATCGCCGCCATCCTCGCGATTGCCGCCCCGATCGCGGCCCATCAGCTCGGCACCGCGACGCTGAGAGCGCGCGAGCAGGGCGTGGCCCTGGTGCTCGACGCCCCGCTGCCCCCGCTCGACAAGCTCCAGCTCGCCCCCGCGCTGCTCAAGGGCGTCGAGTCGGATCAGCCCCGGCGGGGCCTGCAGCGGGCCGTCGCGCAGGAGCGGGGGCGCTTCACGGGTTCCGAGCTGGCGGCCTACGATCGGCTCGGAGAGCGCGCCGACGACACGCTCATCACCGCGGTTGGGAACGCATTTCGCTCGTCGTTCGTGTTCGCCGGCGCCGCCGGCTTCCTCGCCGCGCTGCTCCTGCTCGCCGGTGCTCGCCGAGCCGTCCTCGTCGTCGCCGGGGTACTCGCCGCGGGCACCCCACTGGCCTACGCAGCCCTCTACAGCTCCACAGCGCCGAAGCCGCCGCCGATCCTCGATCCCTGCACGGCCAAGCGCACGCCGCCGCAGACCGGCGGCGTCGGCGGTCGTCTGCAGGAGGAGGCGCTCGCCTTGCTCGATCGCGCCGCCTGCCGGCTCGGTTCCACGCGGGAGGAGCTCGTCCTCGCGCTGGCCGACGAGGACGATGCCAAGCGCTTCCAGCGCGAGCACGGAGTCAACCCGCGTACGCTCCGCGGGGTGCTGCAAGGGCTTCTCGGCGGCGGCTGACCCAATCTCCCGCCCCGCTGCGGTCAGGCGTAGCTCAGCTGCTCGTCCCAGTCGGGCGGGCGCCCCTCGGGGGTCAGGTCGAACAGGTTCCAGACCGGCTCGAGGGTCCCGACGTGGCGCGGGTCCTGGCCCGGCTCCGCTGGCGCGTAGAAGAGCTCTGAGCCCCAGAAGTGGCGGATCTTCTCGCCGTCGCGATGGAAGACGTTCAGCATCGGGCGCTGGTGTCCCTCCGCGGTCTCGGCGTGGTAGTCGCGGTTGAAGCCGTTCCCGGCGGCCGACAGTAGACGGAGCCGGCGCCAGCCGCGCTCCTCGGCGAAGGCGAGGACGCGCGGGAGCGGGGCCTTCGCGACGACGGCCAGGTTGAGGTGCTGGCTGGCATGCTCGGCCGCGCCGTCGAGCTGATCGAGGAGGGCGACGCACGACGGGCACGGGCCCTCGGCCAGCGGAAGGCGCGCGGTCTCGCCGCTCTCGGGTCCCGGCCGCTCGTCACCCGGGTCGCGCGGGAACATGAAGCTGTAGATCACGAGCGAGTCCCTGCCCGGCCCGAACAGCTGCGACAGCCGCACGTCGGTCGGCGCGCCGGCGGTCCCCGCTCCCTGGAAGACGTAGTCCTCGGGGACGACCCCGCCGGGCGGCAGCCGCCGCCTCGCCGCGGCCACGGCCTCCATCGCGCGGCGCAGCTCGATCTCTTGGTCGAGCAGCCGATCGCGCGCCGCCCGGTACTCCGTCGACTCTCCTGGAAATCTGACGCTCACGGTTGTCCTTTCGGGGGATCTGGTTACCGCCGTCCGCCCCACAGGCGTCTCGAACGGCAGCGCGGCCTCGCCTCGCCGGCGAGCGCGTACACCGCGCGGGCTCGTATCCGCCGCGCTCGCTCAACCAACCTGCTCCTTCCTCATCGGCTGGTCATCTCCTACGACCGGCCGAGCCACGTGGGCTCATCGCCCGGACGGATGTTCAGCGTGTCTATCGCCCCGACGAACGTCCAATCGATCGGCGACGGTCGGCCGCTGGTGGCAACCACCCGCCGAGCGGCTGTTCGCCTACCGCGCGAACCGCCGGGCGGCGCCGGCGAGGGCGGCCCGCGCATCCTCGCCAAGGCGCCTCACGAGCTCGCCCGCCGGCAACTCCGGGGCGAGCTCATGGGCCTGCCCGGCCCAGAGATGGAGTGTGTCGGGGTCGCCCCGCTCCCGCGCCGCCGACCGAAGCGGCGCGGTCAGGTGGTGTACCTCGGGGTAGGCGCTCGGCGCCTCGGCCTGGTGCTCGCGCATGAAGCGGTTGACGATCCCGCGCGCCATCCGCCCGGTGAACGCTCGGGTGAGCGCGGTCTCGCCGCTCCCGCCGAGTGCCCGGCGGTGCACGTCCGAGGTCCCCGCCTCCGGCGTGAGCATGAAGGCGGTGCCGAGCTGAGCGGCCGCGGCGCCGGCGGCCAGCACGGCAGCCACTCCGCGCCCGGTGGCGATCCCGCCGCTGGCGACCAGCGGGAGCTCGACCGTCGCGGCGAGCAGCTGGAGCAGCGCGAGCAGCCCGATCTCCCCGGGCGAGCCGTCGTCGAAGGAGCCACGGTGCCCGCCGGCCTCGATGCCCTGGGCCACCAGGGCGTCGGCCCCCGCGCGCTCCGCGGCGATCGCCTCGGCCGGCGTCGTGACCGTGACCCACACCGCGCAGCCCGCGCCCTTGAGCTCAGCGATCGTCGCCGCCGGCGGGCAGCCGAAGGTGAACGAGACCACCGGCGCGCGCTGCGCGGCCACCAGCCTCACCTTGTCGGAGAAGCCGTCGTCGTGGTGACGGGGCTCCCCGAGCTCGACCCCTTGGCGCTCCGCCTCCCCGCGGAGCGACTCGGCGTAGCGCTCGACGACCCGCCGCTCCGCCGCATCCCCGGGCGGGGCGAACAGGTTCACCCCGAATGGGCGCTCTCCCCGCGCGCGAACCTCCGCCATCTCGGAACGCACGTCGTCGGCCGAGCGGTAGCCGGCGGCCAGGAACCCGAGCCCACCGGCCGCCGACACCGCGACCGCGAGGTCCGGGGTCGAGGGGCCGCCGCCCAGCGGCGCCTGGACGATCGGATGCTCGAGCTGCTCAGGGGAGAAGCGCCGATCGGCCACGCTTCAACGGTAGAGCGGACCCCTCTCGCATATCGGTGGGCGAATCTCAGCGCCTCGGGTCGGTAGGCGCCCACGGCGCAAGCGTCCTGGCCAGCGTCGTCGTGCGACCTCTAGGCAGGAAGGTGTTCGGAGGCGAAGCGGACTATCCGCTCCCCTACCCTGGCCCCGTGTCGTACTTTCAGGCCGTCCGGCTGTACTCGGCCGCCGAGCTCTGCATCCTCACCTCGCTCGTCGTCGTCTGGGCGGCCGGTCTCAGCGACCGGGCCCAGCTCGTGCTCGGGTGGACCCACGGCGTGGGGTGGATCCTGCTGTGCGTCGCGGTCGCTATCGGTTGCCGGCGCCGGGTGTTCCCCTGGGCGCTGCTCGGCGCGACCGTTTCTCCGCTCGGCCCGCTCGCGAGCACCGTGGGGATCGAGTACCTGTGCCGCCGCCGCCCCAGGGCTGGCAGGATGGCCTGATCCAGCCAGCCTAGCTCGGGCAGGTAGAGGCGCCCTCGAGCCACTCCCGCATGGTGACGTGGTGGCGCACCTCGGCGCCGTCGCGAATCTCTCGCAGGAGGTTCTGGAGCAGCCCGTGGCGCTCCGCCACGACGCTGTGCTTGTGGATGGTCTCGAGGTTCTGCTGGCGGGCCAGGATGAAGGCGACGGGATCGAGGTAGGAGAAGCGCTCGACCGCCATCCGCACCATCTCGCGGACGCAGTCCTCGACGAAGCGCGGCCGCCGGTGCGCCTTCTCGACGACCTCGACCTCGTCCGGACGCTTCATCAGCTCGTAGATCTCCGAGCTCATCGAGTCCTCGACGATCGAGAGCAGGGCCGCCGCCTCGACGCTCTCGCTGCAGCCCTCCGGACAGCCCACGTAGAGCGTCCCGATGCCACGCTGGTTGTGCGTGGCGACCGGAACCGCCGACAGGACCCGCTCCACTTCGTCGTCGGCGAAGCCCTGGTCGCGCAGGCGCTCGACCGCGCGCGCGGTGACTAGCTCCTGCGCGCAGGGGCAGGCGGTCATGCCCTGTGCCTGGACGCCGACCAGGCGACGGGTACCACGCTCGGACGCGACCGCTGACCCGAACAGCGTGTAGATCTCCTGCGTCAACGACCCGGACACCGGGGCGTCCTTGCGCTCCGGATAACGGGCGGCGATCGTCACCTCGGCGCGTTCGCCGCCCTGGCGGTCCCTGACCAGCTGCGCGATGTGCATGGCGAGCGTCTCGGCCTTGAACGCCTCGCGCAGGACCACCTCGTCGATCGCCTCGTTGACCACCTCCTCGAAGCGCGACATGTGGGCGCCCTTCTGGTTCGGGCTCAGGTCGACGAAGCACTCGAGCTCGGCGTAGAAGAGCCGCTCGCTGCCGTTGACCCGCACCCGGACCACCTTCTCGACCCCGGTCACCCCGACTCGGGAGAGGCTCAAGTGGGTGCTCGGACGCCGGGCCTGGACGTCGTGCGGGAACCGCGCTCGGGAGGTGAGGAGGTCGGTCATCGGCCGCCAGTGACGATACCTACCCCGCGTTAGACGTCCGCGTCGCTATCCGCCGCGACCCGCGATATAGTGGCCGCGCGGCTAGATGCCGGGGTTTGGTTCGCCCTACTTGTGCTCAGCCCCTCGCGGCGGACGCCGCGGACACACAACCGAGAATCGAAGCCGAGGGGGGAAGGGCCAGGGGGGAGGCCCTGCAGCTCGGAACGCGTCCGCTGGAGTGGAGGGGTTGACCGGGAAGCACGAGGGAGTCGAACTGCTCGTCGAGGCACCGGATGCGCCCTTCCTCGAGGTCGAGGAGCTGCGCGCGCTGGTGGTGGAGGGTCGGGACCGCGGCTACCTGACCTTCGAAGAGATCGCGGCCTGCCTCGAGGAGGTTGAGGTCACCAAGGAGCAGGTGCGTGACCTGCACGCCCACCTCGTCGAGACCGGGGTCGACGTCGTCTCGAGCGACGGCCGGCAGAGCGGGCAGGGTGACGCCCACGGTCGGGACGGGGCGGTGCAGGCGCCGAGGAAGCCGGAGATCGACCTCACAGTCGAGCCGAGCCTCGACTCGCTCCGTCTCTACCTCCGCTCGATCGGACGGGTCGATCTGCTGACCGCGGAGGAGGAGGTCTCGCTGGCCAAGCGCATCGAGCGGGGGGACATGGCGGCCAAGCAGCAGATGATCGAGGCCAACCTCCGCCTCGTGGTCTCGATCGCCAAGGGCTACCTCGGCCGCGGGCTGTCCTTCCTCGACCTGATCCAGGAGGGCTCCCTCGGCCTGATCCGGGCGGTCGAGAAGTTCGACTACCGCCGGGGCTACAAGTTCTCGACCTACGCCACCTGGTGGATCCGGCAGGCGGTCACGCGCGCGATCGCCGACAAGGCGCGCACCATACGGATCCCGGTCCACATGGTCGAGAAGCTGAACAAGGTCGTCCACGTCGAACGCCAGCTCGTGCAGGAGTTCGGCCGCGAGCCCACGCCCGAGGAGATTGCCGGCGAGCTCCAGTGGAGCCCCCGGGAGGTCAAGGACATCCTGCGGGTGTCGCAGCTGCCGATCTCCCTCGAGAAGCCGATCGGCGAGGAGGAGGACTCGGAGCTCGGCGACTTCGTGGAGGACGAGACCGCCGAGTCGCCGTTCGAGCTGGCCTCCGACAACCTGCGACGCGAGAACGTGCGCCGCGCCCTCGACGCGCTCCCCACCCGCGAGCGTGAGGTGATCGAGATGCGCTACGGCCTCAAGGGGCATCAGGCCCGCACGCTCGAGGAGGTCGGCCGGGCCTTCGGAGTCACCCGCGAGCGGATCCGCCAGATCGAGAACAACACGCTGAAGAAGCTGGAGTGCCTTCCCGAGGCCCAGCGGCTGAAGGACGCGTCCTAGCTCCGGTCGCCGACCCCCCGAGCCCCGGCTCTAGAATCGAGGCCACCTCCCTGGGGGGATGCCCGAGCGGCCAAAGGGACGAGGCTGTAAACCTCGCGGCTCTGCCTACGCAGGTTCGAATCCTGCTCCCCCCATGAACCGACGAGCGCGCGGCCCCGCGGCGAGAGCCCACCCCGCTAAGAGCCGCCGCGGGGACTCGAACCCCGGACCCCTTCCTTACCATGGAAGTGCTCTACCGGCTGAGCTACGGCGGCCCGCGCGGGCCAGTCTAGCCCCGGGCCCGGGGTCGTCCGGCGCCCCGGGCTGCCGCTAGACTGACCTTCGACCTCGCGCACGCGGGGTCTTTGTCCGGTTGCCCACGCGGCCGGAGATGTCAAGCTTGAGGAGCGATGGCCCGCGGAGACGTACGAATCGCCGTGACGCTCGCGTGTGAAGAGTGCAAGCGGCGCAACTACCAGAGCGAGAAGTCGAGGCGCAACAACCCCGAGCGGATCGAGCTGCGCAAGTACTGTCGCTGGTGCGGACGCCACACTCCCCACAGGGAGACCCGGTGAGCGGGCGCCCACCCACGCGAGGGAGCTAGCGCGGTGGCGCGCAATCGCCAGCGCGCGAAGCAGCGGCAGGCCGAGCGGCGGGCGCGCCGCATCGCGCGGGAGGAAGAGGGCGGCGCGCCGGTCGCGCCGCC
>DASQXU010000244.1:0-5247 GCA_035639555.1 Thermoleophilaceae bacterium | reverse complement strand
CGCGGCGGTCAGCATGGCGGCTACCTTGGGCAGGCGCTGCTCGAGGGCGGCGATCGCCTCCGCGAGTCGAAGCCGATCCGGCCGGCCTCTGGGTCGACCCGGGTTGTCCGGTGCGCCGATTCGCCAGCGCAACCATCCCGTCTTAGGATTGCCGGCGTGGTCGACGCGTCCGCAAACCGAGAAGATGGAGACGGGCGTGACCGAATCGGGCGGCGCGGCTTTCTTGGAGTCAGTTTGGCCGCGGCCGGCGCGGCGCTGATTCCTCCAAGAGGTGCCGCCACGGCCAGATCACGGCTCGCTGCGGGCCAGGAGAGTGCCCCCCGGCGAAGCGCGCGGGCCGGCGCCCCGAGCGTTCCGAGCGGTATCTCGCAACTTCCGCTGCGAGCGACGTTTCCGCACCTGCCGGCCGTCCCTGTCGACCCAGCGGGGGTGCTCGACACACTCGCCAAGCTGGCGATCCGCGCAGAGCAGGAGATGCAGGCCAAGCAAGGCCTTACTCACAAGTTCACGATCAGCGGCGCGAGGCGCACCGCCTACGCGTTCCTGTTCGGAGGTGCCACCGGCGCGCCCCAGAGCGACGCCAGGCGCGCGCTCGCGCAGTCGCTGCAAGAGCACCCGGAACGAGCTCCGACGGCCCTCTACCAGCACCTTCTCCAACAAAACAACGCCGCTGCCGCGCCTGCCCCGACCACCAAAGCACTATCTCTCGAGCATCCGAAGCAGTTCTCGATCTCCTGGACTACGTTCCCGGACGTCTACGAATCCGGGCTTCCGTTCCTGCGGGCGTGGGCGTCGTCGCTGACCGACGCCGATACCGCAACCAGGCAGTTCTGGCCGATGATCGCTCGGCACGGCTTCGGCTACAACCTGATCATTCCGGAGAGAGTCAGGCCGGCCAGGGCCAGAGCCCTGCGCCGCAAGTTTGGTGCGGCCTGGACCCGCGAGGTCCGCGCGTCCCTGGCGGCCGGGAACCTCTATGTCATCGACATGAGCCGCTTCGAGGCTCTGCAGCCGCAGTCGGTCAACGGCGCCCCGCGGTTCACCCCGAGCACGGTCACTCTGCTGATCCGACACCCGCGAACCAAATCCCTCACCCCGGTCGCCATCCTCGTCTCCGGCTACAAGGGAAGAGGTCGCAGGGTGTACAGGAGAGCGACGGCGACCGAGGGGGCCTGGCTCTACGCCTTGCAGGCGGCGAAGGCTTCCATCACGGTCTTCGGCGTCTGGCTCGGCCACGTCTACCACTGGCATCTGGTCACCGCGGCGATGCAGATGGCCATGTTCAACACCCTGCCGACCAATCATCCGATCTACCAGCTGCTCGCGCCGCAGTCGAAGTACGCGATTCCCTTCGATGACGTGTTGCTTTCGCTGTGGTCGGAGATCGCGCCTCCTACCTCGCTCGCCACCGCGAATGACTTCCTAGCCCTGGCGGACGACTACGCCGCGGGGCGCTCCTACTTCGATGACGATCCCAGGACCACCATAAGGCGACTCGGCCTTCGCCAGAGGGATTTCACGGTAAAGACACCGTGGGACCGATATCCCGTCGTGCAGCGTCTGCTGACCCTGTGGGATCTCGTCGAAACCTATGTCGAAACGTTCGTCGGCACGACGTACCGCTCTGACGCCGCCGTCGCCGCTGACGGCAACCTCCAGACATGGATGGCGACCGCGAGCTCGTCCGACGCCGGCACCGGCGGGAACATCCGAGGCCTCCCAACCATGAACAGCCGGGCAGCGCTGCGGAGAGTTCTAACCAGCCTGCTCTATCGAATCACGGTGCACGGAATTTCGCGTCTGAATTCGAGCTCGAACCCCGCCCTCACCTTCGTTCCCAACTTCCCTCATTGCCTCCAGCGGACCGACATTCCGAGTCCGCGCGCTCGGATCCGCACCAAAGCCCTGCTCAGCTACCTACCGAACACGGACACGATCGGCGAGTCAGTCACCTTCTATTTCACCTTCGCCTTCTCTACCCCATACGAGCCGTTCATCCCGCTCGGCGGCGTCGACAGGGACCTCTTCTTTCCCGGGGGGGCCCACGGCAAGCGCAATCGGGCGTTGATCCGCCTCCGGAAGGGTCTCGCAGCTTTCATCGACGACTATCAGCCTGACATGCCCCAGCGCTTTCAGTGGCCACGCAACATCGAGACATGAGCGGATAGATGCGCTAATTGAAGTAGCTCCATGGGTAGCTGAGGGTGGCCCGCCCGTGAGCAAGGCCGTTCGCCTACGTGCTCCGAGATGACCGCGGCACAGCGCCGCGAGTTTGCCGGGCGCTGCCAGACCCGGAGGACCTGCCCGAAGCGGCAGGGGGCGATCCTCAGGGCGGAGGCGGCCGCAGCCCCGCGTCGTCAGCCGCGACTAGCGAGCACCCCCCAATCAGTGCCAGACGAAACGCCGGGGTTCGGCGGCGGCGTCGTCGGGTTCGCTCGGCAGCCGCTCTCTGGAGGGGAGGCCCGACACAGCACGGTCATCCCCCACCGGACATCTCACGAATGGGCGCGGGACGACGAACCACGGCGAGCCCGCCGCCGTCGGCCGCGAAAGCGGAGAACGGGGCTCGCGTAGCTGCCGCCGGTAGCGAGGGGACCGCCCGGTGCCGGCGCTCAGACCGGGGCGCGAACCGGCAGCCGCTCCGTGGCTACCGGAGGAGGGTGCCGGTTCACGGGCACAGATTCGGGCGATTCGCCTCGGCTCCCAGGCGGGCCAGTCCCCGGTAGGTCCTCGAAGCCGTCGGCCTCAAGTAGCGCCTCGGGAAACTCGCGCCGTTGTTGGCCGCTCATCTCGGAGAGCGGCGGGTAGAGGACGACCGCCCCAAGGCGCTTCACCGAGGCGCCCCGTCCGCCGCGCACACCGACCTCAGCACCTCGACCCCTGCCCCGAGCGTGCGATAGCCCCTCTTGGAGCGAGGACGGGCGGCGCTGCCTGCACTCGGACGGTCGGTTGCTACGGCGCCGCGGTGTCGAGGGCTCGGAAGAAGCGCGCGGCGATCGGGGCCGCCACCGAGCCTCCCGAGCGCCCGCGCTCGACCAGCACGGCCAGCGCAAGGTCACCGCGGTAGGCGATGAGCCAGGCGTGAGTCGGTGGCGGGGTGCCGCTCCCGAACTCGGCCGTGCCGGTCTTCGCGGCCACCTTCCCTCGGGCCGAGGCGAGGGCCGTGCCCGTTCCCCCCGTCACGACCAATCGCATCAGCCGGCGAAGCCCGACCGCCTCCTCCTCGGCGAGCCGGCTTCCCGCCTGATGTCGGTCGCTCACGAGCAGCCGCGGGGAGCGCCAGCGTCCCTCGGCGACGGTTGCCGCGACCCCGGCCATGGCGAGCGGGCTGGCGACGATGCGCTGCTGCCCGATCATCGCGGCGGCCTGCTCGACTGCGCCCTTGGCGGGCGGGAGCTCTCCGCCGGCTGCGCGGAGTGCGAGCCTCGGCGGGCGACCGAAGCCGAAGTCGCGGGCCGTCTTCTCGAGTGCGCCCGGCCGCAGCCGGTGCGCGAGCGAGACGAAGGCGGTGTTGCACGACTGGGCGAGGTCGACCCGGAACGGGACCGCCCCGCGCGCGCTGCCCTCGAAGTTCCTAAAGACCTTGCCAGCGACGTTGACCGCTCGAGGGCAGCTCACGACCTCGCTGGGGGCGAGGCCCGCGCGCAGCAGCGCCGCTGTGGTGATCACCTTGAAGGTCGACCCCGGCGCGTAGCGGCCTTCGAGCGCCCGGTCGTAGGTCGAATCCACCGGCCGGTTAGCCACCGCCAGGATGTCGCCGCTCGACGGCTGGAGCGCCACCAGGGCTGCCTTCTCGCGCCGGTCGCCGAGCGCCTCCTCGGCCGCCTCCTCGACGCGTCGGTCGAGCGTCGTCCGCAGCGGCCTGCCTCGGCGTCCCCGCCGCGTGTGGAGGGTCTCGATCGGGACGCCGCGGGCGCGGATCACCACGCGCTTGGTCGGGGTGCCGGCGAGCCGGCGCTCGAACCGGGCCTCGAGGCCCCACTGCCCGACCTGGTCGCCGACCGCGTAGCCACCCCGCAGGCGCTTCAGTTGCTCCGCGGTGGCGGGTGCAACCGTTCCGAGTAGCGCCCGGGCGAAGGCGCGCGTCGGGGTCAGCGGCGCCTCCCCCTCGATCGTCTCTACGTCCGGGACCGCCCGCAGCCGCGAGGCAACCCGGGCGTAGTCGCCCACTCGGAGGGTGATGGCCTCGACGAACTGCCTCGGCCCGCCGGCGCCTATGGCCCGCGCGAGCGGTCTCGGGTCGAGGTCGAGCACCCGCGCGAGCCCCTGTGCAGTCGCGCGCGCGTCCCTCACCCGCCCGACGATGGCCCCGACATGCACCACCGGCCGCGGCGCTACAAGGCGGCCGCCGTGGCGGTCGAGGATCGGTGCGCGCTCCGGGAAGAAGCGAACGGTCCCGAGCCGGGTGTCGCGCTCGAGCCGGGGATGGACGAGCGACGGCGCCCAGCGTACCCGCCACTCGCCGCCGGCCTCGCGGAGGGTGACGCGCGTCCCATAGCTCCAGGGGCCGACGCCGGGCACGCGCCATTCGAGACGCACCCGCGGCCGCGCGCGCCGTCCGTGTTCGTCGACCGAGACCACCTCGCCAGCCACGTCGGCGCCGTCCAGGCCCCGCCGCGATGCGGTGAGCGCCCTCCGCGCTGCCGCGCGGTCGTCCGTCATGGCCGCAGCCGCGCGATCGTCCCCTTCCTCCCAGCGGGAGAGAAAGCCCTCCAGCTCGTGCTCGGCGCCGTCGCCCTGGGAGCCCGCTATGAGGACGGCGGCCGCGATCGCCGCCGCCCCGACGAGCAAGGCGAGTGCAACTCGTCGGCGCGCGCCTCCTCTCCGCTCATCGCGCATCGTGCCATTCTCCGCGCTCAGGCGGGCTCGGGTCTTAGCGCGAGGCGATCTCCACCATGACCGCCGGCGCGGGCGGGCTCGCCGGCGCCGCCGCGGCCACGACGTGGTTGAGCGATCGCTCGAACCCAACCGGAGCCGACGCGATCAGCGATCTGAGCGGTCCGTCGAGACGGCCCGACCTCAGACCGCCGGTCTCGTCGGGGGCGGATAGGTGAGCTGCGATTCTGACGCGCGAACAGGGTTGAAGGCAGCAGGAATGGATACCTAACGTCCGGTCGCAAGGCGGCTCTGCTCCGGGTGCCGCAAAGTGAACCTCCCGGTCACGACTGGCTGCGCCACGGGTTCGACGCCCGAGCAATCGCGCTTGCGGCGGGCGGGGACTGGATGCGATGCTGGACTCAGTTCGCG
>DASQXU010000243.1:0-10252 GCA_035639555.1 Thermoleophilaceae bacterium | reverse complement strand
ACGACGAGCACGCCTCCAACCGAGCACCCACCAGCTGCGCAGCGCCATGACCGCGGCGAGCACGATCCCGGCCGCGACGAACAGCAGCACCATCTGCGGGGGGTTCCGGTCACGTCGCTGCCGGTCCCGGGCGCGTGGCGGCTAAACGGCTCGAGTCGACGCCGGCGTAGCAATCACGTTTGCCTACTGCGAGCGCGCGGGTACGGACGGGCGATGGCCGAGACCGCGATCCTCGACATCGACGGCACGCTCGTCGACACGAACTACCATCACGCGATCGCCTGGTACCGGGCCTTCCGTCAGAGCGGAATCGTGCTGCTCGTCTGGGAGATCCACCGCCACATCGGGATGGGGGGCGACCATCTCGTCGAAGCGCTGTGCGGCGAGGAGGTGGAGCGCGAGCACGGCGACGAGATCCGATCCGCCGAGAAGGTGCTCTACACGACGATGATCGACGAGGTCGAGCCGATCGACGGCGCCAAGGAGCTGATTCGCGACCTCAAGGAGCGCGGTCACCGCGTCGTGCTGGCGAGCTCGGCCAAGCAGGAGGAGGTGGAGCACTACCTCGACCTGCTCGAAGCCCGCGACGTGGCCGACGATTGGACCACCTCGGCCGACGTGGAGGCGACGAAGCCCGACCCGGACCTCGTCCAGGTCGCGCTCGAGAAGGCGGGCAGCGACGACGCGGTCATGGTCGGTGACTCGACGTGGGACTGCGAGGCCGCGCGGCGGGTCGGTCTCGAGACCGTGGCCGTCCGCACGGGCGGCTTCTCGGACCAGGAGCTGCGCGAGGCTGGGGCGTCGCAGGTGTTCGGCTCGATCCAGGAGCTCCGTCGGGGGCTGGACGAGACGTCGCTCGGCCGGGGCTGAGCCGCGGCGCGCCCAACCCCCCACCGCGCGGCGTCTGCTCAGACCTCGAGCGTTGCCTGCGCGGGCGGGTAGGTCACCCGGTCACCGTCCACGACCGCGAACGGAGTCAGCTCGTGCCGCTCCACGCCCCCTCGGCCCCCGAGGTGCACGACATCGCGTCCCCGCACGAGCAGCGCGTCCGAGAGCAGGCGGCGGTGGCAGCGCCACCACTGGGCCTCCGCGCACATGATCGCCGTGCGGAGCTCGGCCGCCAGCGCGAGCAGCCGCTCGAGCCCGCGCTCGAACTCCTCCGAGGCCATGTGGTCGGCGTAACCCTGGAACTGGCCCACCCGCCACCCGCGGTTCGGCGAGTCGCGGCCCGGGTTTCGCCGCCCGCCGAGCTCCGGGAAGGGGCGGTACTCGATCCCGCTCGCCCCGAGCGCCTGCTCGAGCTCGGGCGCGTTGAAGTGGGGCATCCTCCGGGAGCTCGGGTAGCGACGGACGTCGGCCACGGCCTCGATCCTTGCCCGCCGGAGCAGGTCGAGGAAGGCACCGAGCTGGTGCGTCGAGTGGCCGATCGTGAAAATTCGATCTATGGCTGACAGCCTAGGCCGCTACCGGAAGAAGCGGGACTTCGAGAGCACCCCCGAGCCGGCGGGCGACGGCGCGGGCGAGACGACGGCGCGGGCGCGCTTCGTGGTGCAGGAGCACCACGCTCGGCGGCTTCACTGGGACCTGCGGCTGGAGCACGGGGGCGCGCTTGCCTCCTGGGCGCTGCCGCGCGGAATCCCTGCCCACCCGGCCGAGAACCGCCTGGCGGTGCGGACCGAGGACCACCCGCTCGAGTACCTCGAGTTCGAGGGCGAGATACCGCGCGGCGAGTACGGCGCGGGGACCATGACGGTCTTCGACAGCGGCACCTACGACTGCCACAAGTTCCGTGACGACGAGGTGATCGCCACCTTCCACGGGGAGCGCGTCGAGGGCAAGTACGCGCTGTTTCGCACCCGGGGCGACGACTGGATGATCCACCGGATGGACCCGCCGCTCGACCCAGGCTACGAGCCGATGCCGGAGCGCCTCGCCCCGATGCTCGCGCGTACCGGTCCGCTTCCCGCCGACGACGAGGCGTATGGCTACGAGGTCAAGTGGGACGGCATCCGGGCCCTGCTGTTCTCCGACGCGGGACACCCCCGGCTCCAGGGGCGGAACTACACTGACTTCACCCCTCGCTACCCGGAGGTCCGAGAGCTCGGCCGTGTCCTGGGGGCGCGGCGGGTGATCCTCGACGGCGAGGTGGTGGCCTTCGACTCCGACGGGCGGCCGAGCTTCGAGCGGCTTCAGGGCCGGATGCACCTGGCCTCGGACTCGGCGGTGCGCCGCCGGATGCGCGACGTGCCCGTGACCTACGTGATCTTCGACCTGCTGTACCTCGACGGCCGCTCGACGCTGGGCCTGAGCTACTCGGAGCGCCGCGAGCTCTTGCACCGGCTCGCCCTGGACGGACCCTCCTGGCGGACGCCCGCACACCACGTCGGCGAGGGAGAGGCGCTGCTCGAGGCAAGCCGCCAGCAGGGGCTCGAAGGGATCGTCGCCAAGCGGCTCGACTGCCCGTACGAGGCCGGCCGGCGCTCCGGGGCGTGGATCAAGGTCAGGAACGTCTGCCGGCAAGACGTGGTGATCGGCGGCTACGCCCCCGGCGAGGGCGGCCGCAGCGGTTACCTCGGCGCGCTGGCCGTCGGCTACTACGACGACGGCGCCCTCCGCTACGCCGGCAAGGTGGGGACCGGCTTCACCGAACGCATGCTGGCCACCCTCTCGCGCGAGCTCGAGCCCCTGCGCCGCGACCAGAGCCCGTTCGACGGGCGCCAGCCGCCCAAGGGCACCGTGTTCGTCGAGCCTCGGCTGGTGGCCGACGTGGAGTTCCGGGAGTGGACGACCAGCGCCACGATGCGCGCTCCCTCGTTCAAGGGGCTGCGCCCGGACGTCGACCCACGCGAGGTGGTCAAGGAGACCTGAGCCGCGCAAGTTCCCGCCCGCCCCGCAGGCCCGGACCTCCCGGGTTGGGTAATTTTGTATCCATGGCGAGAGCGATATGGAGCGGAGCGATCAGCTTCGGGCTGGTCAACATCCCGGTCAAGCTGTACAGCGCGGTGTCGCGGAAGACGGTGCGCTTCCACCAGCTCGACGGCTCCGACAAGCAGCGCATCCAGCAGAGGCGGGTCAATCCACGGACTGGCGACGAGGTCCCCTACGACAATCTCGTGAAGGGCTACGAGGTCGGCCCGGATCGCTATGTCGTCATAACCCCCGAGGAGCTCGACGCGATCGCCCCGGAGAAGACGCGGACGATCGAGATCGAGGACTTCGTCGAGCTCTCGGAGATCGATCCGATCTACTACGACCACCCCTACTACTTGGCTCCGGACAAGAGCGCCACCAAGGCCTACCGCCTGCTGCTCGACGCCATGAGGGAGTCGGGGAAGGTGGCCATCGCCCGGGTCGTCCTGCGCTCGAAGGAGCACCTCGTGGCGATCCGCCCGCGGGACGACGTCCTGACGATGGAGACGATGCTCTTCGCCGACGAGGTGATCCCGCCCGACAACCTCGACGAGATGCCGGCCGACGGCAGAGCCAAGACCACGGACAGGGAGCTCGAGATGGCCCAGCAGCTCATCGACTCCCTCTCGAGCGACTTCGAGCCGGCCAAGTACCGCGACGAGTACCGGGAGCGGGTGCTGGAGCTGATCGAGCGCAAGGCGGGGGGCGAGGAGGTGGTCCTCGAGGCGCCGCCTGAGGAGCCGCAGCCCGTCCCCGACCTGATGGCGGCGCTCGAGGCGAGCATCTCGTCGGCAAAGCGCCAAGGCGGTCGGACCGCACGCGCCCGCGAAGGCGGGGGGCGAGAGGGCGCGGACGGCGCCGGCCGCTCGCGCTCGCGCTCCGGCTCCAGCCGGCGCAAGACGGCCAAGAAGTCCTAGCCCGTGCCACAGGCCGCTCGCCTCGAGGTGGAGGTCGAGGGGCGGCGCCTTCGCCTGTCGAACCTCGACAAGGTGATGTACCCGCTCGCGGGGTTCACCAAGGGCCAGGTGATCGACTACTACACGCGTGTCGCGCCCGTGCTACTGCCCCACCTGCGCGGACGCCCGCTGACCCTGAAGCGCTATCCGGACGGGGTCGGAGGGGCCTACTTCTACGAGAAGCAGTGTCCGGGGCACCGGCCCGATTGGGTGGCCACCGCCGCGATCCCCACCGAGGAGAAGATCATCAACTTCTGCCTGGCCAACGACCTGCCGACGCTCGTATGGACAGCGAATCTGGCCGACCTCGAGCTCCACACCTCGCTCTCGCTGGCCGAGGCGATCGAGCGCCCGACCATGATGGTCTTCGACCTCGACCCGGGCGAGCCTGCCGGGCTGGCCGAGTGCTGCGAGGTCGCCCTGTGGCTGCGCGAGGTGCTCGACCAGCTCGGTCTCGAGTGCTTCCCGAAGACCTCCGGCTCGAAGGGCCTCCAGCTGTACGTGCCGCTCAACGTCCCGGAGGTCACCTACGACGACACCAAGCCGTTCGCGCACGGCATCGCCCGCCTGCTCGAGCATCGCCACGGTGAGCGCGTCGTCTCGAGCATGCGGAAGAGCCTGCGCCCGGGGAAGGTGCTCATCGACTGGAGCCAGAACGACGAGCACAAGACCACGGTGTGCGTCTACTCGCTGCGTGCCCGCGAGTCACCGACCGTCTCGACGCCGCTCCGCTGGGAGGAGGTCGAGGAGGCGGCGTCCGGCGACGCCAGCGGGCTCGTGTTCGAGGCCGACGAGCTCCTCGAGCGGGTGGCCGAGCAGGGAGATCTGTTCGCCCCGGTCGCGCAGCTCGGCCAGACGCTGCCGGCTCTTGGCTAGCGTTGGGGAGGAACATGGTCGACTGGTCGCTCGCTCGACAGATCGCTCGCTTCGCGGCAGGGTCGGAGCGGATGCCCGACCTCGGTCTCGACCTGGCCGGGCTGGCCCGCCGGCTCGAGCCCGAGGTCGCCGCGCACACGGGGCTCGTGCTCTCTGCGCCGGCTCCGCCCGTCGAGCTGCTCAGGCGCGCCGAGTGGGCGGAGGTGAACCTCCAGACGCTCGCCCCGATGCTCGACCCGGTCTCAGCCCGGCTCGACCAGCGGCTCGGGACCGCCGGCCGGCTCGCCGGGCCGCTGCGGGTGACCGCGGGCGCCACGGTCGCCGCCGAATTCGGGCTCGTGATGGGATACGTCTCGACGCGCGTGCTGGGCCAGTACGAGGTCTCGCTGCTCGGCCCTGAGGTGGCCCCCCGGCTCCTGTTCATCCCCGCCAACCTCGAGAAGGCGATCCACGAGCTGAATGTGGACCGCGAGAGCTTCCTGGGCTGGATCGTGATCCACGAGCTCACCCACTGCTTTCAGTTCCAAGGGGTCGGATGGCTGCGCGAGCACGTCCGCGGGCTCGTTCGCGAGTACCTGCAGACCGTCGAGGTGCGAATCGAGCGCGGGGCCGCAGCGACCATTCCCAGCCTTCTCGATCTGGGGAAGCTCGTCGAGGCGTTCCGCGAGGGCGGACTCGCGGGGCTGGTCCAGACCGGCGAGCAGCGCCGCCTGATGCGCCGGATGCAGGCGACGATGGCGGTCATCGAGGGCTACTCGGAGCACATCATGGACGCGCTCGGGCCGCATCTCCTTCGCTCCTACGGCGGCCTGCGCGAGGCGATGGACCGGCGGCGGGCTAGCCGCAGCGCCCCGGAGCGGATCATCGCTCGCCTGCTCGGTCTCGACCTCAAGCTGCGCCAGTACGAGCTCGGGAAGCGCTTCTGCGACGCGGTCGCCGAGCTCGGGGGCACGGCGGCCCTCAATCGGGTCTGGACCGGACCGGAGGCTCTCCCCTCACTGGCCGAGCTCTCGCGCCCCGCGGAGTGGCTCGCACGCGTCGAACGGGGTGCGCCGGCGGCGGCATAGCTCCGAGGCGAGCCCTCCGCCGGCCCTCGGGTACGCGCGGCGGCTCCGGGGGGTTTACAAACATGTGTTCGGTGGTATATAACTAGGGTCCTTAGATCTAATATCCTAAGAACCGAACCTGACAGGAGCATCGAGTCCCATGGCCACCCAGACTGAAACCGAGCGACGGACCGCCGCCCGCAAGGCGGCGGCCACCCGCAAGCGCAACCAGACCGCCCGCAGCGCGCGGAGCACTCAGGCGTCCGCCCGACGGACCGCCAGCTCGGCCGAGCGCACGGCGGAGTCCGGCGCGGGCTTCGCCGGCACGCGCGTCGAGGCGCTTGCCAGCCAGGCCGAGCGCGCCGTCCTCATCCCGGTCGGCGCGGCGCTGGTCGCCCTGAAAACCTGGTCGAGGCGGCCAAGCCGTACACTCGCCGCGAGAGCGCCGAGCGCGAGCTGTCCAAGCTCCAGCGTGAGGTGGGGGCCGACCTTCGCCGTTACGAGCGGCGGGGCGTGACCGCCCGCAACCGGCTGCAGCGCGAGATCAAGCGCGCCCGGACCAAGGTGGAGCGCGAGCTGCGCCAGCGCCGCAACCAGGCGACCCGGCTCGTCCGGCGCAACCGCCGCGAGGTGGAGCGCCAGGTGCGTGCGACCCGGCGCGACGTCGAGCGCCAGGTGCGCTCGACCCGGCGCGAGGTCGAGCGCCAGGTGCATCGCGTACAGGACCAGGTAGGCGTGCAGGCCTAGCTGAAGGCTTCTCCCCACCCGGCCGGAGAGACCGGGACGGGGCGGCACTGCCGGCCTTACATACCCCGCCGGCAGTCGATGCAGTATCTCTCCTCCCTCAGAAGCGAGCGGGGCTCCCTCGGGGGCCCCGCTCGCGTTCATGCCCCGGCGTCATCGGCGGCCGACCGTTCCCCTTTGCGACAATCTCACTGATGGCAACTCACGAGCAGATCAACGACGCGCTTCGCCGGGTCATCGACCCCGAGCTGCGCAAGGACATCGTCTCCCTGGGGATGGTGAGGTCGATCGAGCAGCCCGAGCCGGGACGCGTCGACGTGGTCGTCTCGCTCACCACGCCGGGCTGCCCGATCCGGGCCCACTTCGAGCAGGCGGTGGCCCAGAACGTCTCCACGCTCGAGGGGGTGCAGCGGGTGAACGTGGGGTTCGACGTGCTGAGCGATCAGGAGAAGCAGTCGCTGCAGCAGCGGCTCGGGCGTGCGGGCGGTCTACCGGAGGGAGCGCTCGCCGCGGTCAAGAACATCATCTGCGTGGGCTCGGGCAAGGGCGGCGTCGGCAAGTCGACGGTCACCGCCAACCTCGCCGCGGCGCTGCAGATGGACGGCCGCCAGGCGGCCGCCCTCGACGCCGACGTATGGGGCTATTCGATTCCCCGCATGCTCGGGGTCCATGGTCGGCCGATGGTCTCCCGGGAGCGCAAGATCATTCCGCTCGAGGCCCAGGGGGGCCTCAAGGTCATCTCGATCGAGTTCTTCCTGTCCGAGCCCGACCAGGCGATCACCTGGCGCGGCCCGATGCTCCACAAGGCCATCCGCCAGTTCCTCGAGGACGTCGAGTGGGGCGAGCTCGACTACCTGCTGATCGACCTGCCCCCGGGCACCGGGGACGTGTCGATGACCCTGGCCCAGCTGCTTCCGCAGGCCAAGTTCGTGATCGTGACCACGCCTCAGCCTGCCGCCCAGAAGGTGGCCAAGCGCGCGGCCGAGACCGCCCTGCGGTTCGATCTCGAGATCGCCGGCGTGGTCGAGAACATGTCCGGCTTCACGACTCCCGACGGTCAGCGCTTCACGATATTCGGCGAGGGCGGCGGCCAGCTCCTGGCCGACGAGCTGGACGTCCCGCTGCTCGGGACGGTGCCCCTCCAAGAGGAGCTACGGGTGTGCGCCGACGAGGGCCGGCCGCTCGTGGTCGAGGACCCGGACGCCCCGGCAGCTCAGGCCCTGCTGCACACGGCGCGCGGGCTGATCGCCGCCACGCCGCAGGAGCTGCCGGTGATGCAGGCGCCGTCCGGCCCGCCGATCCCCGAGGTCACGGGGACGGCGCTGCCGATGGCGCGCTAGGCCGGCTGGCGCGCGCCCTGAAGAGACGTCTGGACGTTCAGCGTGTCCAATAGCCCGGCCGAACGTCCAATCGATCGGCCGGGGTCCGCCTACGCCTGGGACTTGTAGTAGTCGGCGTTGATCTCGATGTACTTCTGCCACTCGTCGGGGAGCTGGTCCTCGGCGAAGCAGGCGTCCACCGGGCAGGCCTCCACGCAGGCGTCGCAGTCGATGCACTCCTCGGGATCGATGTAGAGCTGCTCGACGTCGTCGTAGTCGGGCTCGTCCGGGGTGGGGTGGATGCAGTCGACCGGGCAGACCTCAACGCACGAGTTGTCCTTCGTGCCGATACAGGGCTCCGCAATGACGTAGGCCATGAGGTTGGGAGTGGCTCCTTCAGAGTTGTGTCCGGTTCCACCCAGGCGCCGGGCGAGTGGCCGTCGCGCGCCCCTGAGCGGACGCCGGATTGTACTCAGTCGCCCCGCTCCTGCTGTGGCTGCTGGAGCGCAGAAGCGGGACGCTAAGCTGCCCCGCCGATGGCCCCCCCACCGCGGCTCGCGGAGGCCGCCGAGCCCGATCCC
Source organism: Thermoleophilaceae bacterium (assembly GCA_035639555.1). Classification (GTDB taxonomy): domain Bacteria; phylum Actinomycetota; class Thermoleophilia; order Solirubrobacterales; family Thermoleophilaceae; genus DASQXU01. Next base: position 1,820 of record DASQXU010000243.1, on the reverse strand, counting down.
TACTTCGACGGCTTCACCGCGGCGATCATCGGCCGGGCGATCACTTCGGCCGTCACCCTGGGCGTGATAGAGGCGCTGGCCGAGCGTCCGGCCAGCGGAGCGGCGCTGGCCCACCGGCTTGGCCTCGACCCGCTCGGGACCGACACCCTGCTCACTGCGCTGCGCGCGCTCGGCTACGTGAGCCTCGAGGACGGCGAGTACCGCCTGAGCCCGGTCGCCGAGCGGCAGCTGGTTCGCTCCTCGCCGGAGTCGATCGCCACGTTCGTCGGCGAGCAGGGGGATCTGCACTGGGAGATCCTGACCATGCTCCCCGAGGCCATCCGCACCGGGCGGCCCTACGCGATGCACGAGGAGCGCCGGGACCGAGCCCAGTGGGAGGCCTACATCCGCGGGCTGTTCGAGGCCTCGCGGGGCGAGCACGACGCCAACGCCGCCCTCGTCCCGGTGGAGGACCCGCGTCGCCTCGTCGACGTGGCCGGCGGCCACGGGGCGTTCGCCATGGCCATGTGTCGCCGCCACCCGGAGCTGCGGGCCGAGGTGCTCGACCTGCCGCCCGCGGTGGAGGTCGGGCGAGCGATCGTCGAGGAGCAGGGCTTCGCCGGGCGAATCTCCTTCCGCGCGGGCGACGTGTTCGAGGTCGGACTCGGGGAGGAGCTCGACGTCGTCGCTGCGTTCAACCTCGTCCACCACCTCCCCGAGGATCGAAACCGCGAGCTCTGCCGCCGGGCCCGGGCGGCCCTGCGCCCGGCTGGAGCGCTGGTCATAGGGGACAGCGAACGGCCGAAGCCTGGAGAGCCGCACCATCAGCACGGGGCGCTGTCGAGCCTGCTGTTCTATGCGTGGAGCCACGGCCGCAACTTCACCCGCGACGAGATCGCCTCGTGGCTCGAGCAGGCTGGCTTCGCCGACGTGCGGGTGCACCGCAACGAGCGCTCGCCCTGGCGCGTCCTGGTCGTCGGCCGGGCGGCCGCGTGATCCTGCTCACGGGCGCCACCGGCACCGTGGGCTCGGCGCTGCTCCCCCGGCTTCTGGCCGCCGGGACGCCGGTGCGCTGCCTCGTCCGCGACCCCCGGCGGCTCGGCGAGCTGCGGGTGCGGGTGCAGATCGCCCTCGGCGACCTGGCGGACCCGGCGTCGTTTCGGAACGCGTTGCGTGGAGTGGACACCGTCGTCCACCTCGGCGCGTCGATCAGGGACGAGCCGCGGGCATCGATCGAGGAGCTCAACGCAATGGCCACTTTCCGCCTGGTGCGGGCCGCCGAGGGCGCCGGCGTGCGCCGCTTCGTCTTCTTCTCCGCCCTCGGCGCCAGGCGCTACTCGCGCACGCGGTTCTTCCGGGCCAAGGCGCTGGCCGAGGAGGCGGTCCGCGACTCGGAGCTCGAGAGCGTCGTGTTCGCGCCCTCGATCGTCTATGCGCCCGGTGACCCGTGGCTGCGGCTGCTCGAGCGCCTTTCGCTCCTGCCGCTGATGCCGATCTCGGGATCGGGGAGGGCCCGCTTTCAGCCCATCTGGGCCGAGGACGTAGCCAACTGCGTCATGGCCGTGCTCGAGCGGGACCGGGACCGGCCCGCGTTTGAGCTCGCCGGCCCGGAGGTGCTCTCCTACGACGAGTTCGTGGTCACGGTGCTGCGCTCGGTGCGTCGCCGGCGGCGCCTCGTGCACGTGCCCCTCCCCGTGGTGCGGGCGTCGCTCCGGGCCCTCGAGCGCGTGCTCGGCCCGGCGACCTTCGTCACCTGGGAGGAGGCCGAGCTCATGGAGGAGCCGATGGTCACCGAGCGGGGCACCGCCGACGCCGAGGCGCTCGGCGCGACGCCGTTGGCG
>DASQXU010000242.1:0-2621 GCA_035639555.1 Thermoleophilaceae bacterium | reverse complement strand
GCTGAGCTCGGGGTTGCGCCGCAGCTCCACCGCGACCTGCTGCCCGCCGTTGCCCGCCCCGACGATCAGCACCTCCCGCGCCGCCCGCTGCACGAGCTGCCCGCGCAGCGGCCGCTCGACCAGCGCGCGCACGAGAAAGCGCGAGCCCGATACGAGGGCCAGCGTGATCAGGAAGTCGAGCGCGATCACGCCGCGCGGCGGGTCGGTCTTCCCCGGGGGCAGCAGGAAGAGGCCGACGACCAGCACCACGCTGGCCACGACCACCGCCTTCACGATCGACTCGAAGTCCTTCTGGTCGACGAAGCGCCAGAGCTTCGAGTAGAGGCCGAACAGGGCGAAGATGCCGACCTTCAGGAAGACCGCGAACAGGATGGTGTCGCCGAGCAGCCGCTGGTAGCGGTGAGGGAAGCCGGTGTCGAAGCGCAGGTGGTACGCGAGGTAGTACGCGAGGGCCACCAGCCCGGCGTCGATCACCACCTGACCGATCCGGCGGACGTTCACCGACTGCGTGAGGCTGGTCGAGGGCGAGAGTCTCATGGAGCGACCAAGAGCCTGAGTTTGACGAGTTAGCGCAGGTCCCGCCGAACGCGCCCCGCATCGGCCCTCGGCCACCGCCCCACGCGCGCCTTCCCCGGCTCCCCCTGGCCGCTGGAGACGCTCCTCGCGAGGCACAGCCTCGTCGACCGCACCGAGCCTGCCCCCGACTGTCGCCGCAGGTGGGCGTGCCGGGCGCGACGGCTTGCGCGCCATGGTACCGCCGGCCGCATGACGGATCGGTAGAGCGCACGACCCTTGCGCGCGAGCCGGCGTTCAGGTCGATCCCGCCGCGCACGCCTCGACCACCTCGTGTACCTCGCCGGCGGAGAGCGCGGTGCCCATCGGGAGGGCCAGGTTCGTGGCCGCCGCCTCCTCTGTGCCGGGCAGCTCGAGGCCCTCGCGCGTGTAGTGCGCCATGGCCGGCTGGCGGTGGACCGGGATGCGGTAGTAGCCGCGCGCGCCGATCCTGCGCTCGGCCAGGGCCGAGCGCAGCTCGTCCGGGCGGTCGCGGCGTACGACGAACAGGTGGTGGGCGGGCGCGGCCCCGGGGACCGCCACCGGCAGGCGGACCAGCTCCCCGAGCCCCTCGCGCGCGTACGCCTCCGCGACCGAGCGGCGGATGGCGCTCCAGCCGTCGAGCTCGGGGAGCAGCACCCGAAGCGCCGCAGCCTGGAGCTCGTCGAGGCGCGAGTTGTAGCCGACCTCCACGAACGTGACCTTGTCGTCCGAGCCGTGGAAGCGAAGCCGGCGGGCGAGCTGCGCGACGTCGTCGTCGTCGGTCACGACCGCCCCGCCGTCGCCGAAACCCGGCAGGTTCTTCGACGGATAGAAGGAGAAAGTCGCGACGTCGCCGATCGATCCCGCCCGCCGGTCGCCGAGCGACGCACCCGCCGCCTGGGCGGCGTCTTCGACGACCGGGAGCCCGAGCTCGCGCAGATCCGGCGCCACGTTGCCGAACAGGTCGACGCTCACGATCGCCCGCGTCCGCTCGGTGAGAGCGGCGGCGACCGTCTGCTGGGTGACGCAGTAGGTATCGGGATCCACGTCGCAGAAGACGGGGCGGGCGCCCACCGAGGCGGTCGCCTCCGCCGTCGCGTAGAACGTGAACGACGGGAGGACTACGTCGTCGCCCGGCCCCACGCCCAGCGCGCGAAGCGCGATGCTGATCGCGTCCGTGCCGTTGGCCACGCCAACGCAGTGGGTGACCCCGAGGTAGCGGGCGAACTCGACCTCGAACGCCTCCACCTCGGGGCCGAGGATGTAACGGCCGTCCTGTACCACGGCCCGCAAGCGGTCGACGATGCGCTCGCGGTAGGGCTCGAGCGAGCTGGCGAAGAGCGGGATCGGCGCCAAGGCGGCCGCTACCCTACTTCGCTCCCATGTACGAGCTCGCCTCGATCACGGACTCGGTCGTCGAGGCGGCCGTGAACGTCGTGCGCGACCTCGGGCTCCCCGGCGTCTTCGTGTTGATGCTCGCGGAGAGCGCCTGCATCCCGGTGCCGAGCGAGGCGACCATGCTGTTCGCCGGCTTCAGCGTGTCCCGCGGCGAGTACGGACTCATCCCGCTGGTGGCAACCGGCGTCGCGGCGAACCTGGTCGGGTCGCTGATCGCCTACGCCATCGGCTACGCCGGGCGGGTGGACGTGCTCGAGCGGCACGGCCGCAAGCTCCACATCAAGCGCAGCCATCTCGAGCGGGCCGACCGCTGGTTCGAGCGCCACGGCGACTCCACCGTCTTCTTCACCCGCATGCTGCCGGTGATCCGGACCTTCATCTCCCTGCCAGCGGGCGTCGCCCGCATGCCGGTCTGGCGCTTCATCGTCTTCACCCTCGCGGGGTGCATCCCGTGGGTGCTGATGCTCGCCCTGATCGGAAGGACGGCGGGCGACCGCTGGGACTCGTGGAAGGACAAGTTCCAGTACGTCGACTACGCGGTGGTGGCGGCGGTCGTGATCGGGATCGTCTACCTCGTGGTGCAGGCCCGCCGCGCCCGGCTCGCCCGCGCCACCCCGCCCGCCTGAGCGGCGCCGCGCTCGGGGGCCTCGCCCGGCGCCTGCGCTTGAATCCCCCTCATGCCCGACGGG
>DASQXU010000241.1:0-9472 GCA_035639555.1 Thermoleophilaceae bacterium | reverse complement strand
GAGCGGCTCGCTCGCGAAGGGCGAAGACCCAAGTTCATCTACACCGTGCCGAGCTTCCAGAACCCCGCCGGCGTGACCATGTCGCTCCGCCGCCGGCAGCGGCTCATCGAGATCGCGCACCAGCGAGAGCTGCTCGTCCTGGAGGACAACCCGTACGGCCTCCTGCGCTACGAGGGGGCCGCGCTGCCGCCGCTCCACGCCCTGGACGGCGGCGTCTTCGTCATGTACCTCGGGACGTTCTCGAAGATCCTCTCTCCGGGCATCCGGCTGGGCTGGGTGGTGGCCCCCCCGCCGGTCCTCGAGAAGATCAACCTCGGCAAGCAGGCCGCCGATCTCTGCACCTCGACCCTCTCCCAGCTGATGGTCCGCGCGTACTTCGAGCAGGGTCGGTGGCGCAACTACGTCGAGTCGCTCACCGACGTCTACCGGCGGCGGCGGGACACCATGCTCGACGCCCTCGCCGAGCACTTCCCGCCCCAGGCCGAATGGACACGCCCCGGCGGCGGCCTCTTCATCTGGGTCACCCTCCCGGACTTCATCGACACGACGGACCTCCTCGCCCGCGCCCTGCGGGAGAACGTGGCCTTCGTCCCGGGCGAGGGCGCCTACTTGGACGGCCGCGGCCGGAGCGCGATGCGCCTGAACTTCTCAGGGTCGGACGAGCACCGGATCCGCGAGGGCGTACGCCGGATCGGTGAGGTGGTATCCGAGCAGGTGGCCCTCTACGGGACGCTGACGGGGCAGCCGGCGCCCGGGCGCGAAGAGCAACCGGCCGCGCCCGAGCGCCGCGCACAGGTGCTGCCCATGCCGCGCCCGGCGGAGCGGCGCCGGCGAGCCAAGGGAAGCTAGCCACTGCGACCGTGAGCCGGGTCGCGGTGCTCAAGGGCGGGCGCTCGCTGGAGCGGCAGGTGTCCCTGCGCTCGGGGGCTCGCGTCGAGGACGCGCTCGGGCGACTGGGCCATGAGGTCGTGTCGATCGACGCCGGCCCCGACCTCGTCCGGCAGCTGCGGGTCACCCGCCCGGATGTGGCGTTCGTGGCCATGCACGGCCGGGACGGCGAGGACGGGACGGTCCAGGAGCTGCTCGAGATCCTCGGGGTGCCGTACACCGGCTCGGGCGTGCTGGCCTGCGTGCGGGCGATGGACAAGGTGCTGACGAAGCACCTGCTCACCGAGGCGGGCATCCCGACCCCCGACTTCTTCGCCTTCAACGAAACCGCCTTCCGCGAGCTCGGCGCCGCGGATGCGCTCGACGACATCCAGGAGCGCCTCGACTTCCCGATCGTGGTCAAGCCCGCCGGCCAGGGCTCCGCCCTCGGCATCAAGTTCGCGGGAAGCGCCGCGGACGTGCCCGGCGCCCTGGTCGCTGCCTTCTCCTACGACAGCAGGGTGCTGCTCGAGCGCTACGTCCCCGGCCGCGACCTCGCCGTCTCGGTCCTCGAGCGGTCGGGCGGCGCCGAGGTCCTACCCGTGGTGGAAGCCGTTCCGCAGGACGAGGACTTCTACGACTTCGAGGCGCGCTACGAGATCGGTCGCACCGCCTTCGTCTGCCCGGCCGAGCTCCCCGAAGGTGCGACGGAGCAGGCGTATGACCTCACCCTCCGCACCTACCGCCTCCTGGGCTGCTACGGCTTCGCCCGCGTCGATCTCATGCTGGAGCCCGGCGGCGAGCTCTTCGTCCTCGAGGCCAATGCGATCCCGGGCCTCACCGAGACCAGCCTGCTTCCCCAGGCCGCGGAGGCCGCCGGCATCGACTTCGACCGCCTGGTGGAGAGGCTCCTCGAGCTCGCGCTGGCCCGCGCTACCGGAGCGCCCGCCTAGCGGGCCGCTCAGCTACTGCCGCCGGCGAAGTCCTCAGGCGAGACGTTGTCGAGGAAGTCCTTGAACTTCTCCACGACCTCCTCGGTGTCCTCGACCTCGTGCTCGAACTCGATCGCGGACTCGGAGATGACCTCCTCGGCAGCGAAGATCGGCGCTCCGGTCCGCACCGCGAGGGCCAGCGCGTCGGAGGGGCGCGAGTCGATCGGTATTTCGCGCCCGTTCATCTGCAGGGTGACCTCGGCGTAGAAGGTGTTCTCTCGCAGCTCGGTAACCGCGACCCGCGTGCAGGTGATGTCGAGCTCCGACAGCATGTCGCTGATCAGGTCGTGGGTCATCGGGCGTGGGGTGTTCGCCCCCTGGAGCTTCATGAGGATCGCCGCTGCCTCGGGATGGCCGATCCAGATCGGCAGGAACTTATTCCCGTCCCGGGTCTTCAACAGCACGATCGGCTGCTTGCCGACCATGTCGAAGCTCACACCGTAGATGACCATCTCCTGCATCGGCAGCCGACTCCCTGGGTTCGCTGGTCCTCGCGACAGTCTAGACATGACCGGGGTAGGCGCCGCCGCGACTGTCGGAGCCCCAACCGGACGGTGCGGGCGCGGCCGCGCGAGCCTCGCGGCCGGACCGGGGCCCCTCCGCACACGACCAGGGCCCCCATCACCGGGGCCCTCGGCACTCGCCTGTTGTGGGCGCTCCTGGACTCGAACCAGGGACCTCGTCCTTATCAGAGACGCGCTCTAACCAACTGAGCTAAGCGCCCATCCGCGCGCGATTCTAGCGGCGCGTCCGCCTCCCCTCGGGCTGATCCGACGCTCGCGGGCGGCTCAAACGGCGGCCCGGGCGGACCGCTCGGAAGCCTTTCCGAGCAGCCGCTCAGCGAAGGCCACCGCCTCGGCCGCGCTCCCGAAGTCGATCTCGACCCGGCACGAATCTCCGCGCGCGCGGGCCCGGACCTCGCGTCCGAGCGCGGCCGACAACGCATCCTCGGCCGCAGCCAGGACCTCCTCGAGGTCCGGGTGAACGACCACCCGACGCGAGGCCTGACCTTGGATGCGCCCCGGCTCGCGGGCCCGCCGCTCCGTCTCGCGTACCGACCATCCGGAGTCACGAGCCTCAAAGGCGAGCCGCCGGCGCGTCGCGTGGTCCTTGCACAAGAGCAACGCGCGCCCGTGTCCCTCGCTCAGCTCACCCGCCTCTATCAGCGCCAGGGCCTCCTCGGGAAGCTCGAGCAGACGCAGCAGGTTGGAGATGGCCACCCGGCTGCGGCCGACCCGCCGCGCTACCTCGGCACGACTGAGGCCGCGGTCGTCGACCAACATCGAGCACGCGCGCGCTGCTTCGACCGGGTTGAGATCCTCGCGCGCCATGTTCTCGGCGAGCGCGAGATCCAACCGCTCCCAGTCCTCCGTCTGCCGGACCACCGCGGGGATGGCATCGAGCCCGGCCATCCGGGCCGCCCGCAGCCGGCGCTCGCCGGCCACGAGCTCGTAGCGGCCCCCGGCGAGCGGGCGCGCGACGATCGGCTGGAGCACTCCGCGGGATCTGACCGAATCGGCCAGGCCGGCAAGTGCCTCGTGGTCGAACCTCCGCCGGGGCTGACGCGGGTTGGGATCGATCAGCTCGACCGGGAGGTCGCGCAGCCCCCCTTCGCCGCGGGTTGCCCTGGGGAGGATCGCCGTCAGGCCCCGGCCCATTCCACGCTCAGCCACGGGCGGCCACCTCCTTTGCCAGCCGCAGGTACGCGGCAGAGCCCGAGCTCGTAGGGGCGTGCCGGATGACGGGCACGCCGAAGCTCGGGGCCTCTCCTAGGCGAACGCTGCGCGGGATCACCGTGTCGAAGACCAGCTCGGGGAAGTGCTCGCGAACCTCGCGCTCTACGTCGCGGGCGAGCTTGGTGCGCGAGTCGTGCATCGTCAGGATCATCCCCGCGACCGTGAGCCGCGGGTTGAGCTCCCGCTGGATCAACGAGAGGGTGTCGAGGAGGCCGGCGAGGCCCTCGAGCGCGAAGTACTCGGTCTGGACGGGCACGATCACTCGGTCCGCGGCCACCAGGGCGTTCACGGTCAGTGGGCCGAGCGACGGCGGACAGTCGAGCAGGCTGAAGAGGTAACGCTCGCGCACATCGCCGAGCGCCTCGCGAAGGCGCGTCTCCGATCCGGCCAGGCGCGGCAGCTCAACGCTCGCCCCGGCGAGCTCGGGGGTCGAGGGCACGGCGGCGAGGTGGGGAACGTCCGTGCTCCTCGCGGCGGCATCTAGGGCGTAGTCCCCGGCCAGGCAGTCGTAGACGTTGGGCCTCGCCTCCTTGCTGAGTGCGAGGGCCACCGTCGCGTTGCACTGCGGATCGAGGTCGACGAGCAGCGTCTCATACCCCGCCTCCGCGATGCTCGCGGCTACGTTCACCGCGGTGGTCGTCTTCCCGACGCCACCCTTCTGGTTCGCAATGGCATAGATCGTCCCCACGTCGGTCGCGAAGGTAATGCTGGCTGCGGTCGGAATTCGCCCCCTACCGGTTCGCCTCCGAACCGAAACTTCCTGCCGGGCCAGCGCCAGCCGCGGGCGAGCGCCGCTTCGATCAGGCCAGCGGCCGCTTGGCAGCCACGCCCGGGCGACGCGGAAACCTCGGCGGCGTCGGCCCGAGCTTACGAAAGGCATGGAGGTGGCGTTGCCGAGCGCCGGGAAAGGGCCGCGCTTGGACCACGCCCACGAGCGCCATGTTGAGAACCTCGGCCGCGCCGGCGGCCCTGACCTCTTCCTCGCGCTCGCGCGCCCCCTTCCAGGCGACTGCAACACCCCCCTCGGACAGCAGAGGGGCCGCGTACTCGAGGATCAGCGCCAGCGGGCCCAGGGCGCGCGCGGTGACCGCGTCGTACGCGGCGGGGCGCCGCGCCGCCCAGTCCTCGGCCCGCGCGACGACCACCGTCACGTTTCGAAGGCCGGCGGCAGCGGCGAGGCGCTCGATCACCGCCGCCTTGCGTGCGGCCGATTCGATCAGGTCGACCTGGGCCTCGGCAAGCGCCGCCGCCAGCACCAGACCGGGGAACCCCGCACCCGCCCCGATGTCGGCCACCGTCCTCGCCCGGGCGAGCTCGCCGACCTCCAGACCGGACAGGCTGTCCGCCACGTGCCGATCGAGGGCTTCACTGGGGCGCCTGACCGTGGTAGGCGGATCGGGCTCGCGCTCGAGCGCGACCAGGAGGCGGTCGAGCGTCGCCACCGTCGCGTGGGGCAGGTCGTACCGAGCGACAAGGCGCTCGAGCGTTTCCCGTGAAACGGTCAGCCGCGCACGCGCGGGCGGACCGGCGTCACCACCAGTCGGCGGTCTGGCTCTTCGCCCTCGCTGTGTGTCTCGATGTCAGATCGCTCGCGGAGGTACAGATGAACGATCTTCCGCTCCGACGCGCGCATCGGCTCGAGCTCGACCGCCCGACCGTAGCTCAGCGCCTCGTGGGCCGCCCGGTCGGCCATCCGCTGGAGAGCAGTCACACGCCGCTCCCGGTAGCCCGCGGCATCGACGATCACACGCTTCGCCCCCGACTTCCCCTTGAATGCGATTCTCATCGCGAGCTGCTGGACGGCGTCGATCGTCACGCCATGTTTGCCGATCAGCAGTCCAAGGTCCTCGCCGTTGACGGTGGCACGAATCTCGTCGGAATCCTCCTCAACGGCCACCGTCCCACGCAGCCCGAGTCCCTGCACTATGCGGGCGACCACGCTTCTCACCCGCTCGGCGGGCTCCTCTGGGAGCACTGCCGCGGCCCGGCGCCATTCCTCCAGATCGGCTTTGGCCGTGACCCGGGCCGGCGGGCCCTCCTCGCCACCCTCGGCCGTCACCTCGAAGCGCACGCAGTCCGCGGTGAGGCCGGGGAGCTTTGCCTCGAGCTCCTTCATCGCCTGCCACTTTGCTTCGCCGAGCGTCTCTCCTCGGCCCTCCGCGCGGAGGGCATCCGAGTGCGACTCGTCAGCTCCGGCCGACCCGTTCATCGCGATGCCGCCTACCGACGTCGGCCCGAGCGCTTCTTCTTTCGCCTCGGTGAGGGCGGCGGCGGCTTAGCCCCCCGCCCGTCGGTGCGCTCGGCCCGGGCCTTCTGAGCGCCCTTGCCGTCCGACGAAGATGCCGGTACCGGCTTGCCCCGCGCCGGTCGCTCTTCGGCCTTCTCCTCGGTCGGGCCGACCGGCTCGGGTTTCGGATACAGCTTCTTGACCACGAGCTGCTGGCCGATCGTCCAAACGTTCGTGGTGATCCAGTAGACGATCAGGCCGGCCTGGAAGTTGACGATGAAGATGGTGAACACGAACGGCATCGCGAACATGATTCGGCGCTGTGTGGGGTCGGCGCTGAATGCGGTCACGGCGCTCGCGCCGAGCTGGGTCCCGACGTAGAGCACGATCAGCACGACCAGCACGGCGGGATGACCGGTCACCTTCTCGGCGAGGTTGGGTATGAACAGGAAGCTCTCGTTCCCGGCTATGTCCTGCTTGAAGGCTGATGAGCGCAGCAGGTAGAAGAGCGAGATGAAGAACGGGATCTGGAGGATCAGCGGGAGGCACGAGCCGAGCGGGTTGACCTTCTGCTCCTGGTAGAAGCGCATGACCTCCTGGTTCATGCGCTGGCGGTCGTCCTTGTACCGCTGCTGTATCCGCTTGATCTCGGGCTGAAGCGACTGAAGTCGCTGCATCGACTTCACGCCCTTGAAGGTGAGCGGCAGGATCGCGACTCGGACCGTGAACGTCAACAGGATGATCGCGAAGCCCCAGCTCCCGTTGAAGTTCCCGAGCAGACCGTGCCAGAAGTGCAGGATCGCGTTGCAGGCGTCGACCAGCGGCTGCAGGATCGTGAGGATCGCCAAGAACATGATCTAGGTACGCGGGCGGAACAGCTTCTGGTGCTCGACCAGGTCTACGCCGCCGTGGCTCCACGGGTTGCAACGCAGTAACCGCCACACGGCGAGGACCAGCCCTCGGAGCACGCCGTAGCGCTTGATCGCCTCCACGGCGTACTGGGAGCAGCTCGGATAGTACTTGCAGCGTCGGGGCAGGGCGGGCGAGATCACCCGCTGATACACACGGATCGGCATGAGCGCTACGGAGCGGGCAAGCGTCACGCCGTCTTGTCTCCTGAGAGGTCGGCTTGGTCGAGCAGCGGGCGCAGCGCCTGCTCGACGCCTCGCTGGCCGCGGGCGGCGGCGAGCTCGGACGCGGGCGGACGGGCCACGACGACGAAGTCGTGCCCACCGGCTGGCTCGCCCGCCAGCGCCCAGAACGCCTCCCGAAGGAGGCGCTTGATCCGGTTGCGCTCCACAGCACCGCCCACTTTGCGGCTGACCGAGACGCCAAGTCGCGGCGGCCCGCCGTCGGCGCGCGGAAACACGTAGACCACGAGGTACCGGCTGGCCTGGGAGCGACCCTTCCGGTAGACACGTTCGAACTCGCCACTGCGGGAGAGCCGCCGACGCTTGCCGCGGCCGCCGGGGCGTTGCGAGCGCTCGCGATCACCGCCGCTCTCGGCGGGAAGGGAGGGCATGCTTATGAGGTCAACCGCTCGCGGCCCTTCTGGCGGCGGCGCTTGACGATCCGCCGGCCCCCGCGCGTGCGCATACGCGCACGGAAGCCGTGGGTGCGGGCGCGCTTGCGCTTCTTCGGCTGGTAAGTGCGCTTCATCGAGGTTCGGGCGCGGAGGCGAAGCCCGGAGCCAGAGTATAGGAGGGGGCTGCTGGCTTCCCATCGCGCCGAGCTCTCCCCCGCGATGTCGCTTGGAGCGGAGAGTCGCCTCGGCGCGCGAGCTTTGCGACGGCCCGCTGGGGACGGCTGGCGGTGTTGATCGCCTGCCAGAAAACCTCCCCCCACGACCGCGCGATAAGCCTGACGGACGCGCTGGTCGCGGCGAGGAAGGCCTCATTCGCGGCTCGGTTATCGCCCGCCACGGGATGCTCGACAGCCGGGGTTGCCGCTGATCGCCGGCCGAGTGCCCTTTTCGCGCGATTTGCGACATGGGGCTTGGCACCGCGGGCCAAGCCCCGTGGCCGCCCCTATAGGCGGGTGTAGACTCGCCGTCGCCGAGGGCGACCGGGAGCCGCCGACAGCCCTCCACCACCATGACGTCCGCCACCGCCAGCCGCCTGGGGGTCGCGCCTGCCTGTGCCCACGCAACTCGAGCCGCTTTGGGAGCGCATCCGGCGCGAGCTCCGTCAAGACGCTCCCGACTTCAAGTTCCACATCTGGCTCGAGCCGCTGAGCCTCGCAGGCAGGGAGGGCAATGCGTTGTTCGTGCGGGCTCCCGATCACATCCGCACCTGGATTCGCGAGCGCTACCTGCCCCTGCTGACTTCGGCCGCCCGTCGAGCGGTCGGCGCTCCGGTCAGCGTAGAGATAGTCGATGAGCGCTGGGAACCCCGGCGACTACGGGAGGCGCCGATCCGGGCGGACGCGGTGGCGAGCCAGCGCCTCCACCCGAAGTACACCTTCGAGCAATTCGTCATCGGGGACGGTAATCGCTTCGCCCATGCCGCGGCGCTGGCGGTGGCCGAGATGCCCGGCCACGCGTACAACCCGCTGTTCCTCCACGGCGCCCCGGGTCTCGGCAAGACGCACCTACTGCATGCAATCGGCAACTACGTGGCGCGCTTCGGATCGGGACTCCGGGTGCGTTACGCGAGCATCGAGCACTTCACGACGCAGTTCGTCAACGCGGTTCGCGACCGCCGCACCGCGGCGTTCAAGGACTCGTTTCGCAGCGCTGACGTCGTCTTGATCGACGACGTCCAGTTCCTCGCCGACAAACAGCGTACGCGCGAGGAGTTCTTCCACATGTTCAACGCCCTCTACGAGTCGGGCAGCCAGCTGGCCATGACCTCCGACCGTGGGCCCGAGGAGCTCACCGAGCTCGAGGACCGCCTAGCCGAGCGCTTTCGCTCCGGGCTCGTGGTGGGGCTGGAGCCACCTGGGCTCGAGGTACGGCGGGCGATACTCGAGAAGCGAGCTCGGCTCGATGGTGTCGCGGTCGACCCCGCAGTGCTCGAGGCAATCGCTCGGTCGGTGTCGAGCAGCGTCCGGGCGCTCGAGGGTGCGCTGATCCGCGTGATCGCGCATGCCTCGCTCCGCAATGAAGAGCCCACTCCCGACCTGGCACGCCGAGTGTTGACTCACCTCGAATCGAAGCAAGCAGCCCGCGAACTTGGAATCGACGACGTGATCGCAACCACAGCGAAGGAGTTCGGACTCGATAGGGAAGAGTTGCTCGCGAGAACCCACCGCCAGACTGCCGTGACCGCTCGCCAGGTGGCGATGTACCTGGCGCGGAAGCTGACCGGGCACAGCCTTCCCGAGATCGGGCGTAGGTTCGGCGGGAGGGACCACACGACCGTGCTCCACGCAATTAAGAAGATCGAAGCTCAGCTCGACAGCGACCCAGCTGTTCAGAGCTCTGTGGACCGCGTGCGAGCAGAGCTTTATCACCCGGATAGCAGCCGTGCTGGCTGACAGAATCCACAGACCCGGATCCGGCGCGATCCGCGTTCCAGCGCGGTTTTCACCTAGCCATCCAAATGTCCACAGCCCCTACAACTCCAAGAAGCACCAGGTAGACGATTCTTGAAGCTCACCGTTTCCCGTGAAACGCTTCTCGGCCAGCTCGGCATAGCCGTTCGCGGAAC
>DASQXU010000240.1:0-4099 GCA_035639555.1 Thermoleophilaceae bacterium | reverse complement strand
CTCGAACACGAGCGAGGTGATCCCGAGGGTGTCCCACTCGCCGATGTGGTCCTCCATCTGGGGAAAGCCGACGGTCCGGCTCCAGAGAAAGCCGCCGATGGTCAGCGCCGCGAGGGCGACCGAGGCGGTGACCGTGCGCCTGAACCACTCGAGCGAGCCCCGCCGGGCGAACCAGACCGCGGCCAGGGAGAGCGCGATCGAGGCCGCGATGTTGACGCAGAAGAGCCCGGCCATGTAGTAGACGTGCTCGTGGAACTTCATCCCCACGTCCTTGATGTGGCAGTAGGCCATTCCGGCCAGGTCGACCACCAGGACGCCGAGGGGGAAGATCAGCTGGCGCCCCGGCAAGAGATGGCGTTGGTTCGGCATGCTTCTCTCCTCGTCGTCCCGGCCGCCCGGGCCGGGAGATGACTTCCCGCCGATCGTCACGGACGGCGGGGCGGGGCGGAAGGCGACCTAGGTCTAGGGCTCGCTCACCCGCGGGCCGCTCAACACCTCGCGCACCGAGACGACCCCGCTCTGGAGCGCATCCCGGGCGAGCTGCGCCCGCTTCTCGTTCTGGGGCAGGCTCTCGATCCCGAAGCGCCGGTAGAGCACGCCGAGGTGAGCCTTGACGGCGTCGACGCCCAGGAACAGCTCGGCCGCGATCTCGCGGTTCGTCGCCGGGATCGAGTGGCCGGACTCGAGCAGCGGGCGGCAGAGGGCCGCGAGGACCTTGCGCTGGGTCTTCGAGACCGGCGGGGCCTCCGGCGCGTCGGTCGCCGTCGCAGTCGGGTAGCTGCCGGCCCGCTTGGGCTGGGAGTAGACGAGGCGGCAGTCGCCGAGCCGAAGCAGATCGCCGTTGCGCAGCCGCCGCCGGCCGAGCACCCGAGTGTCGTTGACGTACGAGCCGTTGCGGGAGAGGCCGTCGTCGACCAGCGTCCAGTCGCTGCCGATCCGCTCGAGCGCGGCGTGCAGGCGCGAGACCTCGGGATCCCAGTCGAGGGTCAGGTCGTTGCCGCCCCGTCGCCCGATCGTCACCCGCTCCGCCTCGGCCGGGAGCTCGAAGATGCGCTGGCAGTCGTAGCCGTCGCGGTAGAGGAGGAACGGACGGCCGCGCCGTTCGGCCTCGAGCCGCGCCTTGAGCTCGGCCGGTGACGCCGAATGGGGCGCGAGCGGCGAGCCCGTCATTCGATCACCGTACTTCTGCCGGGCTCACCGCTCAAGACCCCGTTACCGAGCTCCGCCGCGGCGGTCGTCATTCCAACGTGCGGGCCGGAATCCATTGCGTCGCGTCCCGCCGCCGAGCTCTCAGCGGCGGACGAGCTTCGCCTTGTAGGTAACCGGCCCGGTGTCGCATCGCTTCACCACGGCCCCGGTTCCGTCCTTGACGTCCACGTGATCGCGGAACGTCCCCTTCAGGCGACGGAACACCTTTCGCTTGGCGCTGTAGAAGCGCCCCGACAGCTGGGTCGTGAACTCGCCCGTGAGGTCGCCCTGGCCAAGGCTCGGGTCCTCGCCGAGCTTCTCGATCGCCGTGTACGACACCTTGAAGCTGTGCTGCTTCCTCAGGCGAGCGTCGATCGCGAAGTCCATGTCGAGGCCACAGTCGTGGGACTCCACGACGTGGGCCGCGACGCGCTTGGTGCTTCGAACGTGAAACGAGACCGGGAGTTGCTGCGATGAGCTGCCTTTGTAGGTGCCTCCCGGCTTCGGATGTGGGCGACGCCGGCGGCTGCGGCCGGAGCCGCGGCGACGGCGAGCGCCCCGGCGACGAGCGCCGCGACGATCGGTCCGGAAACGCGGCCGCCCATCGGCCGCGGGACATTGCGTCGATCATGCATTCGCTCCCCCTTGGTTGCCCGACCGGCGGGTCGGGAGTTGGGTCTGCCCGAGATCGTCGCGGCGGGCGGCACGGGGTGGTAGGCGACCTAGGTGTAGCGTCGGCTCACCCTGATTCTCCTCGCGCCCGTTCGGGCACACGTTGCCGGCGCCTCGACCCGGAGTTGCGGCGCTTCCGGAGCGGAGGTAGCGTGATTCGAAAGATGGGGTCGGCTCGCGGATTCGGGGAGCTGCGACTCGCCCAGGCGTCGCTCCGCTCGGCGGAGGTCGACGTCCGCGGCGGTGACGGGTCGCGCGCCGCCCCCGGGCGGTCGCGGGGCAGGCCCGCCCTAGCGCCAGGGCTCGGCGGCGTGCGAAGCGCGCGGTCGGGACACACGACACCCGATTGAGATGGTCGACATCTCCACCGGCTCGCGGATCGCCGGCTACCGGATCGAAGGCGTCGCCGGGCACGGGGGCATGGGCGTCGTGTACCAGGCCACGCAGCTCGCCCTTGGCCGGCGGGTAGCACTCAAGCTCATCTCTCCAGTGCTCGCGGATGACCCGCGCTTCCGCGAACGCTTTAAGCGTGAGTCGCGCCTGGCCGCTTCGATCGACCATCCGAACGTCATCCCGGTCTACGAGGCGGGCGAGATCGACGGCTCCCTGTTCCTGTCGATGCGCTGGGTCGAAGGCACCGACCTCGCCACGCTGATCAGGCGAGGCGGTGGCCTCGAGCCTCCGCGGGCCACTCGAATCGTCGCGCAGGTCGCCGCCGCCCTCGACACCGCGCACGAGCACGGCCTCGTGCACCGCGACGTGAAGCCGGCGAACGTCCTCATCACCGGACGGGGCGAGCATGCCTACCTCACCGACTTCGGTCTGGTGAAGCGCCTCGCCGGAAGCGGCGACATCACCCGCAGCGGCGAGCTCGTCGGCACGCTCGACTACGTCGCCCCGGAGCAGATCGCCGGGAAGGGAAGCGACGCCCGCTCGGACATCTACTCACTCGGCTGCCTCTTGTTCCACTGCCTGACCGGGCGGGTCCCGTTCGCGACCAGCAACGAGATCGCAAAGATCTATGCGCACCTGACCGAGACGCCGCCCCCGGTATCGGAGGCGGTTCCCGCGCTCGCCGGTCCACTTGACGCCGTCGTGGCGCGGGCGCTGGCCAAGGAGCCCTCCGAGCGCTATGCGTCCGCTGGCGATCTCGGTCGGGCGGCAGTCGAGGCTGTCGACGAGATGGAGAGGGAGAAGCAGCGGGAGGCGGCGAGCGCGGAGGCCCCCACCCGGGTGATCGGAGATACGGCGCGACCGAAGCGCCGACGTCGCGCGGTCTGGTCGGGCGTCGTGGCGGCGGCGATCGCCATCGGGGTTGCTGCGGTCCTGCTCGTTGAGGGCGTCTCGAGCGGTGGCCACCGACGAGCCACTGGGGCGGCCGCCGCCGTGCCCCCCGAGGGGACCCTGGTCAAAGCACACGACGGGTCGCGTCTGTACGTCGTAAAGGCTCGGGCGAAGTTCGCCATCCCGCGCGCCGAGCGCAGCCTCTTTGGGTATGGGCGGGAGTCCGTGCGCGCGATGTCGAAGCGGGCGCTTCGATCGATTCCGAACGTCCCTCCCGACGGCTCCCTTCTGAGGGCCTACGGAAGCACGCTCTTCTGGCTCGTCCGCCACCGCGAGCGAACGGTGACCCAGGCGCCGCTTGGAGCCGACGTGGCCATCGTCCCGAGCACGGGCTTGCGTCAGATCCCGGAGCCCCAGGGCGGCCCGAAGACCTCGCTGACCGTGTCCGCTCCGGGCGTGATCAAGGAGACGAAGCCCTTCCATCTGACGGCCACGGTGCGGTCCCGGAGCGGCGTCCCTCACGGCGCCTGCGTCTTCCTCCGCATCGCTCCCAGGGGGCTCATCGAGAGGGAGAACATGGCTACGCAGCACGGGCGCTGCGACGCGGTCCTCAACGTGAGTGGACTGAGGCGAGTCCGCTATCTGATTCGCTTCTTCGGCGGCCCGCGCTGGCGAGACTCGCACGCCGCCACCCCCGTGATCCCGGTGGCCCGGGCGAGCAGCTTCCGCTGAGCGCGGTCAGCGCGCCGAGTTAGTCCTCGGAGCGGGCGGCGACGTGGGGCCGGCGCCCCGCCTTTCGTGGGCCTCCCTCCAAGCCCCGCCGCGTCGTGTTCTCCCCGGCGGTGGGTCAGCCGGCGTCGCGGCGCAGGACGAGCACGGCGACGTCGTCCCGTTGCTCGCCGGCCTGGAAATCGAGCAGCCGGCGATCCAGGCGCTCCACGATCTCGGCCGCGCT
>DASQXU010000239.1:0-4620 GCA_035639555.1 Thermoleophilaceae bacterium | reverse complement strand
GGCGCCAGCGGTGGTTCTCGGCCCAGCGCTCGGCGTAGCCGCGGTAGCGCCGCTCGGGAAGCAGGCGCTGGAGCGCCAGGTCGCCGCTGAAGTAGGTGGCCCTGTCCCAGCGGTTGTGGCCCGGGTCGGGGTGGGTGGCGAGCCAGTGGTCGTTGACCGCCCGCAGCACGCGCACGACGTCGGCTCGGCTCGGCAGGCTTCCCGCCGGGGCTTCGGGGACCGGCATCGGGTCAGTGTCCGCCTTCGCCAGAGCCCGGCGTACCGCGGGGTCGGCGCCAGGTCGAATTGCCGCGCCGCCCCTCGTCGGGTCTGATTAGGGTCGCGGGGCTCGTTCTCCTCGATCAGCGACGAACCGTAGCTTTGCACTCCGCGAGAATCGGACGCCGTGCCGAATTCCGCCTCGGACGCCGTCCACGACGGCGTCCGAGCGAGCAGCCGACGCCCGGTCACGGGGAGCCTCACCTCTCTAATCACCCGCCCGACTCGGCGGAGGGCGCTTTTCGACCGGGCGGCAGTCCCGAGTTGCCCTCTTGGAGGTTCGTATCCCGCCTCCCCGACCAAGAAAGCCGCGAGGCCGGCCGTCCTAGACGGGCGAGGGCGCCGACGATCGATCGCCCCGCGATCGCGGAGACTGGATCTCTCCCGAGGCGTCCCGGCGGGAGTGGGGCGTGGTCGCGAACATTTCAAGGTGTCGCTCCCTCGTGCCCATCCCAATTAGTGGTGGAGAAGCAAGCAGTCTGGAAGGGCCACGGTGGGCTCGTTCGTGGCCGCAGCCGGTCGCGGTGATGGCGGAGTTCGGCGTAGCAGACAGTGCGCCGATCGATGCGCGCCGTGGTCGAGACGCAGATCCGCCAGCGGCCACTACCACAGCTCCCAGGCAGAACTTGGCCCGGCTACCTGATCACCTCACCACCAGCAGGACGCCGCGCACAGCGCCGCCTGACGCATGAAGCGGCGGGCTGTAGCCACTCTTAAGAGCCCGGCCGGCTTCGAACGTCAAAGTAGCGCGCGAGGTCCGCTGGCATCATCGCGAAGGGCGGACGCGGCCACACATAGCCCGCCCGCGTCAGTGCGTCGCTCACAAACCCCGAGCAGATTGCAGTCCCCGCCTCCTGAATGCACACTTGGGCCCCGGCTAGACAGTAGAGCCCTAGTCCGAGGATCGTCATAAACGCGTACTTCGTCTTGGCCTCCAGAACAGACTCGACGAACTTGAGCACCTGCGCGCGATCGTGCTCGTCGACGCAGGTGCGGACCAGTACGTAATCGGCGCGGTCGTACTTCGACAAGGGTGAGCGCTGCACGCCTCGGGCGAGCGCCTCAGCCAGGCGGCCGTCCTCCCCAATGACGAGCGCGGCGTGTGAGAAACGTCGGTAGGGCGCCTCGTAGCCTCAGCCACGAGCCAGCCTTGATCGCCCAGGAGACGATCCCTTGTGCTTTCACGCCCGTGAGCAGGAAGTCCCCGGCGCGGGGGTCCTGCGCCGTGTCACCCTTTGGATGATGTGTGACTTCTGCCACCGCTCCGCCGAATCGATTTGGGCTCGTCGATGCGGTGGACAGTCCGGCTACGAGACCACCGGGCGGACAGCAGCGATATCCCGCGGCAGTCGCTCACGCTCAACACCTCAACGCGAACGGGGGCAATGACGAGGATAGTCCACTCAAGGACGTTCTACTCACCGCCCGTCGCAACGACAGACGGACGCATGCGACGTGCGCCCCCACGGCGATCGAGGCAGGAACAAAAAGAGCCTCACGCCGTCGGGCGCGCAGAGAGGTCGGGCGCGCCGACGACGTCTCGCGCTCCCGACCTTTCCGTCGCCCATAGCGGTCGGTGCCGTCGGTGCATCGGCCGATCCGAAGGGCCTGAGCGGCCGCCCTCAGCATCGGATTCAGGCGGGTGCGCCCGAAGCTGCAAGGGCGGCCCGCGGCCCGCCTCAGCGCGCTGACTTCGGCTAGACCTCCCTGGTCGGGGCGACCTCGATGCCCGCGCGCGGCTAAGCCGCGCGCCGGCTAGCCTCGTCGCTCCCGGAGTCCGCCGGCACGCAGCAAACACGGGTCACCCGCCGCAGAAGGGCGAGCAACGACAGGTGTCGGAGCGCGTGCCCCAGCTCGACTCGGTAGCCCGGCTCGAGGTGCGGCAACAGATCGAGGTCGCCGCGGTCGTAGGCGCGGTGGCAACGCCGGCAGAGCGGCACCACGCAATCGGCCACGTCGCACCCGCCGAGGGAGCGCGGCACCAGGTGCGCCGGATCGACCGGCCGGCACCCGCAGGCGAGACATGGCCGGCGGGAGACCTTACGCCGCTGGGCCTCCGAGGCCGGGCTCACACCCCTTCGGCGGAGAGGGGTCACGCGAGTGAGGCCGGTCCGCCGCTTGAGCCTCCCCTGTCTGCGCAGCCCTTCCTTCTGCGCGGCGGCCCGCTACGCCGCACGGCCGTTGGTCGACAGCGGCGCCGCGACCGCCTTCGGGTCGCTGACCACCGGGCCGGCGCACAGCCGGTAGCCGATCCCGCGGACGTTGGCGACCAGGTTGGGTGCGCCGGCCAGGGCGAGCTTCGTGCGCAGCCGGCAGGCGTGGGCGTCGAGCGTCCGGGTGTTGCCGAGCGCCTTGTAGCCCCACACCTCGCGCAGCAGCTCCTCCTTGGTGCACACCCGGGTCGGCTCGCCCGCCAGGTGCGAGAGCAGCTCGAACTCCATCCTCGAGACGTGGACCGGCCGCTCGGCCACCGCCACCCGGCGCTCGAGCGCGTCGATCTCGAGTGCGCCGATCCGCCGGCGCCGGATGCGGCCCCCGCGTAAGCGGCGCACGCTCGCGTGCACCCGCGCGAGCACGACCGGATAGCTGACCGGCTTGCGCAGATAGTCGTCGCAGCCCTCCCTGAAGGCCCGGAGCTCGGCGAGCTCCGAGGCGTCCGCGCTCAAGACGACGACGAGAAGGGCGTCGTCGCCCCCGAGCGGATGCCGCGCAGGAGCCCGAGCGGAGCATGCGGGTGCTCCAACTCACCGAGCACGAGCAAGCCGGGGTGCAAGCTCGCGAGCTTGACCCGGGCCTCCTCGGCGCACTGGGGCCGTGGGCCGCGAGGCCGTCGGCCGAGAACTGGCCGAAGCCAGGGCTGTGTTGTCGAGGGATCTCCTCGTTTCGCTGTGTGGCTCGCAGGCCGCCCCGCCACGGGCGGCGGGTTGCGGCCGGCCTCGAGCACCCCGCGTCGGGCAGCAGAATGGTCGGGAGTGGTAGGGGCGGGTGACGCAGGGGCTCGGCCTGCCCGACCAGACGCTGGTCGCGAGGCCATGGATTTCGATCCTCCGGCGTGGCTGAGCTCACTCATTCCTGGTGTTGCCTGCCCCGCTCACGTTGTGAGCCTGGCCACCTCGCTCCCCGCCAGCAGGAACGGGCCGACGCCAAAGTCGTGGATTGCCCCCGCCGCCGCCCGCCCGGCCGGTCCCCGACCCCCCGGACGTAGCCAAGGTAGCCGCCGGCGCCGACCGCCTTCCCGACCATTCCGTTCCAGGCCCGGGCGAGCACCGGCAGGTAGGTCGCCCGCTCGAGCAGGCCGGCCCTGATGCCGTAGGCGAGGCCGTAGGCGAAGGACGCCGTCCCACTGGTCTCGGCGCCGGGAAAGGGTGGAGCAAGCACCCGCGCACGGGTATGCGGCGCCATTCGGGGCGCTTGAGGAGGCGCCCGCCCCCCACACCGCGGTGCCGCGCGGCCCGTGAAGGGGCGAGTCGAGTCGACGGCGACATCGCTCTGGCACGGACCCTCCTAGTTCGCAGTTGCTGGGCCCGCACACCGGGTACTGCAGTCGGTTAAGGGGAACGGACGGAACGGCAGAGTTCCCCCCGGACGAGAGGAGAGGCCGTGCGCCAGGACATCGATTTTGACGCCGAGGGCGCGACGCTGCGCGGCTGGTTCTACCGACCCGACCATGCGGGGGACGAGGTCCCGTGCATCGTGATGTCGCATGGGTTCTCGGCGATCAAGGAGATGCACCTCGACGAGTACGCGGAGGTGTTCGCCGACGCGGGGCTCGCGTGCGTCGTCTACGACAACCGCGGCCTCGGCGCGTCGGACGCCGCCCCGGGCAAGCCGAGGCAGGAGATCGACCCGTGGGAGCAGATCCGCGACTACGAGCACGCGATCACGTACGCTCAGGCGCGCCCGGAGGTCGACGCAGAGCGCATCGGCGTCTGGGGCTCGAGCTACTCGGCCGGGCACTCGTACGTCGTCGCCGCGATCGATCGCCGCGTCAAGGCGGTCTGTGGGCAGGTGCCGCTCATCTCGGGGCGGCGCGCCTTCGAGATGCTCGTGCGGATCGATTTTTGGGAGCAGATCTGGGACCTGCTCGCCGCCGACCGCCTGGCCCGCGCGCGTGGCGAGGCGCCCGCCATGCTTCCGGTCGTCGACCCCGACCCGACCGCGCAGTCCGCGCTGCCCACCCCCGACTACTACCAGTTCTTCAGCGCGTACGAGGGCACCTCCTGGAAGAACGAGGTGACGGTGCGCACGCTCGAGCTCTTCCAGGGCTATGAGCCAGGGGAGTACCTGAAGCGGATCTCCCCCACCCCGCTGCTCATGGTCGTTTCGCC
The DNA here is from genome assembly GCA_035639555.1 of Thermoleophilaceae bacterium. Classification (GTDB taxonomy): domain Bacteria; phylum Actinomycetota; class Thermoleophilia; order Solirubrobacterales; family Thermoleophilaceae; genus DASQXU01. Next base: position 34 of record DASQXU010000239.1, on the reverse strand, counting down.
GAACGACCGCCTCGTCGCCGGCGAGCTCGCCTGC
>DASQXU010000238.1:0-2084 GCA_035639555.1 Thermoleophilaceae bacterium | reverse complement strand
CGCTCCACCTCGACGCTGTCCATCAGGCCCTCCATCAGGACCATGCCCCTGCCCCTGTTCATACCCCGCGGCGGCCGCCACTGTCCCCTGTCCTTCACCACGAACGTCACCTCGCTCGGGGACGACGCGGCCTCGAGCTCGAATTCGGTGTGCTCCGGGCCATAGGCGTGCTCAATAGCGTTGGCGCACGCCTCGCAGCAGGCCAGGATGGTCTCGGCCGTCTCCTGCTCGTCCGCTCCAACCTCGCTCAGCCAGCGCTCGATCACCCGCCGCAGCAGGGGCATGGACTCCGCGTCGGCCGGAAGGCGAACGGTCAGGGGATCGGAGAGCGGGCTGACCGTCGCGACGAGCACGGCGGCGTCGTCCGTCCCAACCCCGGCGGGCAGGAGGTCCTCGATGAGACGGTCGCACATCGGAAGGGGATCCCCCGGCGCCATCTGGGCGGAGCGCCGGAGCCGCTCGAGCCCGTCGTCGAGCGACTCACCCGCCCGCTCGATGAGCCCGTCCGTGTAGAGGACGAGCGTCGTGCTCGGCTCGAGCTCGACCTCCGTCTCTTCGTATAGCGGGTAGCGCACGGCCCCGAGCGGCACGGTGGCCGGAAGGGGCAGGAAGCTGGAAGTCCGATCCCTCGGGATCACGAGGGGCGGAGGATGTCCAGCGGTGGCGAGCACGGCTCGCCCGGCGTGCGGCTCGAGCACCGCGTACAGCAGCGTCGCGCCGGAGCCGGGCTTGAGCTCCCTGACCAGCCAGCTGAGCCGCTCGAGCACCTCGCCCGGCGAGCGTTCGTCGATGGTGTAGGCCCGCAGCGCGCTGCGGAGCTGCGCCATCAGCGCCGCGGCGTCGAATCCCCGGCCGACCACGTCGCCGATCGCCACACCGAGTGACCCGCCCGGAAGCACGAACGCGTCGTACCAGTCACCGCCGAGCTGCGCTGCGGCCGCCGGCTTGTACCTGGCGGCGATCCCCACGCCCGGGAAGGTCGGCAGCGCCGGTATCAGGCTTCGCTGGAACGCATCGGCCAACCCCTTCTCGCGCTCGGCCAGGCGTCCGGCGATCGCGAGCGCCGCGCGATCGGCGGCGCGCTGGAGGACCTCCACGTCGTCCTCGCCGAACCTCCGAGGGGTGAGCGTCCCGACGTGGAGCACGCCAAGGACGCGCCCCTCGATCAGCAAAGGGACTCCGAGGAGCGACTTCAGCCCCTTCTCCCGGAGTATGGGGTTGACGACCTCGGCGCGGTCGAGGTCGAGGATCTTCACCGGCCGGCGCTCGCTGGCGACCCGTCCGGCGAAGCCCCGTCCCATCGGAATCCGCACCTCGCGCTCGACCTCCTCCTCGAGCCCCTTCGCCGCCCGGGCGACGAGCGTTCGGCCGTCCTCCTCGAGCAGCAGGATCGCAGCGGTGTCCACCGAGAGCAGCTCGGTCACCCGCGAGAGCAGCTCGGGCAGCATCTGCTCCAGCGGGAGGTAGGAGAGCGCCGCATCGGTGACGTTCTGGAGAGCGCGAAGCCGCTCCTCCGCTAAGCCCGCCATTGCTCAAGAATTCTTGCGCATACGCCAACTCTCACCGGGCCGCGAAGGCGGACCGCGCACCCGCCTTCGAGGAAGGCCCCCGAGCGTGTCCGCCGGGCTCAACTCCGGCCAGGCTGGTCCGCGGCGCATGAGCGGGTCCGCTTAAGGCTGCTTCCTCCCGGACCTGACCTGGTTCGCGGTCGCCCACCGCGCGGGACCCGGCCATCGACGCCTCGCCTGACGCCCACTGACCTCGAGAGCCGAACCCCTCGGACGGGAGTTCAGCCCCGCTAGAGCGGATTGCGGGTTCAGGGCACCGCTACCTCCCCGCCTAGCACGGTCCGCGACGGATCGTAGCGCGAGGGCGGCCTTCCGTCAGCTACCGGTCTCGCTCGGCGCGATCGCCGGACGCCGCGGAGCGGGCAGCCTCAGCGCGCGGCGCACCGGCTCCGGCAGGTACCAGTTCCAGTCCCCCATGAGCTTCATCACCGCAGGGACGAGGATCGCCCGCACCACCGTGGCGTCGAGCAGGATCGCCGCCGAGAGCCCGACCCCGAACTCCTGGAGCCCGACGAA
>DASQXU010000237.1:0-2825 GCA_035639555.1 Thermoleophilaceae bacterium | reverse complement strand
CCTCGTGGTGGAGCTCGCTTTCTTCGGCGCGAACCTGACCAAGTTCATCGACGGGGCCGGGGTCCCGCTGCTGATCGGGCTGATCCTCTTCACCGTCATGACGACCTCGTTCCGGGGGCGGGAGCTGGTCACGGCCGAGCGATTCGGGGTCGAGGGCCCGCTGCAGACCTTCGTCGATGACCTCCGGAGGATGGATCCGCCACTCATCCGGGGGCCCGGCACGGGTGTGTTCATGAACCGGGGCAAGGGGACGGCGCCGTTGTCGATGCGCGCCTGCGTCGATCACCTGCACGCGCTGCAGGAGCACGCGATCATCCTCTCGCTCGAGAACCTGCCGATCCCGCGGATCAGGTCGGGGGACCGGCTCGAGGTCGACGATCTGCGCTACAAGGACGACGGCATCACCTTCGTCCGCGCCAAACACGGCTACGCCGAGCACTACAACGTGCCGGCGCTGGTAAGGCAGATCGCGGAGGCCGGCGTCGAGAGCCGGGTCGATGCACGAGACGCCTCCTTTACCTCTCCAGGGTGGAGCTGAGGGCCGCCGACCGTCCGGGAATGAGCCGCTGGCGCAAGCGTCTCTTCCTCGTGACGGCGTTGATCTCAGCCGAGCCCGCCGACTACTTCCAGCTGCCTCGCGACCGCAAAATCACGCTGGGCGCGGAGATCGAGTTCTGAGGGTCTCGGGCGGCATCGACCTACTTTGAATGTCGAGATGCGTGTGGAACGGCAGGTAACACATGCTTCCCCTCAGATACCTGAACGCCGGCATCACCCGCCCTCGGCGGGCTGTTCAAGACGGCGAGCTGGAACTAATCCAGGGACGCCGCGCACCGGCCTGAGTGGGACCAACCCGCAGCCGTCGCCCAGACCATCGCCGCGGCGCTCCGACGCCCGGTGTCATGACCCCGGCGGCACCACGAGTAGTGCCCGTGGTGCAGCGGCACGGCTCGTCGCTGGCCGAGGAGACGGAGCGCTGCACGCGCTGCGGCGTAGGCGGGGCTGGTGATGGTCGCGGAGAGCGCGACGAGGAGTTGGGCGGTGGCGAGCCCGGCCGACTCGGCGGCGCGGAGTTGGAGCGAGGCGGAGAGGGCGGGCGGAGTGGATCCGGGTTGCCCGCCTGTCTCGTTCGCGAGGTCCCGGTCTCTTTTGTTCTGGGAGGCAGGTTCGTCAGTTGAGCTCTGGCACTCGGCTACCGAAGCGCCTCGAACTCGTCGTCGGTCAGCTCGATCTCGGCGGCGGCCAGGTTCTCCCGCAGGTGCTCGGGCGACAGGGTGCCGGGAATCGGCAGCGTCGCCGGAGACCGCCGCAGGAGCCAGGCGAGCGCGATCTGCGCAGGGGTTGCAGCGTGCCGCTCGGCGATCTTCGCCACCACCGGACCGCCGTCGGCTCGCAGCGGGAAGTAGGGAACGAACACGATGTCGTTGTCCGCGCAGTAGTCGACGACGTCGTCGTGGGTTCGCGCCGAGAGGTTGTAGTGGTTCTGGACGGCCGCGATCGAGACGACCTCGCGCGCCCGCTCGATCTGCTCCACCGACACGTTCGAGACGCCCACGTGCTCGATCGCGCCGCGCTCCCGGTACTCCTCGACGACCCCGAGGCTCTCCTCGAGCGGAGTCTCCGGATCCGGCCTGTGGAGGTAGTAGAGGTCGATCCTGTCGGTCCGCAGCCGACGAAGGCTCTCTTCGATCTCGGCCCTCAGCACCTCGGATCGGCCGCTCCGGTAGCCACCCTTCGTGGCCACGACGCGGGGGGGAGGCGCCGACCGCGCGGCACCGATTGCCTGCTCGCTCTGCCCGCCCGTGTAGGTGTGGGCGGTGTCGATGAGGCCGATGCCGGCGGCGACCGCATCCCGGACGAACGCGACGTTCTCGGGCGTGTTCCTGAGCCGATTGGTCCCAAGCCCGATCCGGGTAAGCGGCGTCTCACCGAGCCTGACCGCGGCCATGTCCGTCACGGTAACGGGCTCGTGCGTGACTTCGGGCCGGGCGGACGCGGGTCTCGGGGAGCCCGGCCAACCGCTCAAACAGTTCGAGCCGGCGCATCCGGCGGCCGTCTCAAGCGGCAGCGGTCTGCAGTTCGAGCGGGGCTCAGCCGCTAGCGGGTCGACAATCGGGCCTCCGCGAGCTCGGCCTCCTCGACGTCCGCGCCCCGCCGGCGAGGTGGTCGTCCGGGATCTCCTCCGGGCCTCGGGATCGCCGGCGTCGACACCTCGACCAGCCGGCCCGCGAGCGCCTTCCTGTCCCTGCGGTTCCGTCATCGGGGGCGCGCGTGATGGCGGTACGCCGGTCGGGTAGACGGTGGCCGGGATCGACTCATGGCGGTCGGGGCGCAAGCGGCCGAGCAGTACGCCCCGCGAGCGAGCCGCCGCCCATTGCCCCGACGGGAGAAGGCGAGGAGAATCGAAGGGCTGACTGACCGCCCCGATTCGCACGTCCCCAAGCGGCAGCGACGGTGCCCGAAGCGCAACGCCTACGCCTGATCGCCGACGGTGGAGGAGCGACTGATCGGACCAAGCGAGGCGAGGCGCGGGCAATCGGAGCGCCGTCCGACCCGCCGCTACCCGCCCCCGAGCTCCCGCCAAAGGGCACGCTGATCGATGCCGGTCTCCGACGCGCCGGCCGCGAGCTTGCCGAGCCGAGCCGACGTGGTGCGCGTGCTTCGAGCGGTCAACGACCACTGGATCGCCACCCACCCCGACCCGGGCCACAACCGCTGGGACAGGGCCACCTACTTCAGCGGCGACCTGGCGCTCCAGCGCCTGCTTCCCGAGCGGCGCTACCGCGGCTACGCCGAGCGCTGGGCCGAGAACCACCGCTGGCGCC
>DASQXU010000236.1:0-6255 GCA_035639555.1 Thermoleophilaceae bacterium | reverse complement strand
GAGGCTGGCCATGTTGCGGGAGTAGAAGTGGCTCGCGTGGATCGGAAGCGCGCTCGGCAGGTTCACGGGGCCGTGGATCTGGACGCCGTGGTGCTCCACGACCTCTCCGGGCTCGGTCAGCTCGCAGTTGCCGCCGTCCTCGGCCGCGAGGTCGACGATCACTGCTCCTGGCTTCATCCTCTCGACCATCTCCTCCGTCACGAGCTTGGGGGGATCCGCGCCGGGGGTCTGGGCCGCGGTGAGGACGACGTCCATCTCGGCGATCCGCTCGGCGACGAGCTCCTGATCGCGCCGTAGCTTCTCCTCGTCCTGTGCTTGGTCCTCGGTCTTCTCATCGCCGGGCTCTTCCCTCGACTCGCCCTCCTCGCGCCTCCCGCCGAACTCGGGCGGGACGCCCAGCAGGGCCTTCAACCCGTCGACCACCCGGCCCGCCCCCTTGCGCTCCGTGACTTGCTGCTCGTGCTCCGGCTCGGGCTCCTCGGGCGCTGCCTCGATGAAGGTCGCGCCGAGACTCCTGACCTGGTCCTTCACCTCGGGTCTGATGTCAAACGCCTCGACCTCGGCCCCCAGCCGGCGCGCCGTGGCGATCGCCTGCAGGCCCGCCACACCTATGCCGAGCACCATGACCTTGGCTGCCTTGGTCGTGCCGGCGGCCGTCGTCATCATCGGCACGTAGCGGCCGAGGGCCTCCGCCGCCAGCAGGACGCTCTGGTAGCCGGCGATGGATCCCATGGCGGAGAGGGCATCCATGCTCTGCGCCCGACCGGTGCGAGGCATCAGCTCGATGCTGAGGGCCGTCACCCCCCGCTGCGCGAGCCGCTCGACCAGGTCGCGCTCGGAGCCGGGATCGAGGAACGAGACGAGGATCGCTCCGTGCGGCAGGCGGTCGACCTCCTCCGCGGTGGGCCTCTGGACCTTGAGCACCACGTCGGCGTCCCGGTAGAGCTCGTCGCCTCCGTCGACCACGGCGGCGCCCGCCTCGCGGTAGGCGGCGTCCGGGTGGTAGTCATGGCCAGCCCCGGATTCGATCACCACCTCCACCCCGTCTCCTGCCAGCTTCTCGACGGTCTCCGGCACGAGAGCGACGCGTCGCTCGCCGGCGGTCACCTCCTTCGGCACCGCTACCTTCAAGCGGGCTCTCCGGTGCGGGGCTCGAGACGCTCCAAACTCGGGTCTAACTTGCCCAGGCGGAAGGGGGCGGAAACTGCCGCTCCGGCCGACCTACGGGGAGGACCGAATTGGCGGCTCGGCCGTGCGCGCGGGCGTCACGCCCAGCGCAGCACGGCCGCGTTTCACGCGCTTGGAGCCTTCATCGAGGCCACGTACTCGCGGACGTCGGCCGCGGGCTCCGAGTAGGCCTCGCCGAGCGCCGTCTCCACGGCGTCCATGTACTCCCCGGCCCAGGCGGGGAACTCGTAGTCGATCGCGCGCAGGAACTCGAGCGTCACGGCCAGGCGGATGTCGGCGATCGACGGGGAGGCGCCGCCGATGAACGGCCTTCCGTCGAGGAAGAACGCGTGGTAGGCATCGAGCGGTGCAGCGATCGCGGCCTCGGCGTCCTTCTGGGCCTGCGCCTTCATCTCGTCGTCGGCGTCCGGGGCGGTCGCCACCTCGCCCGCGTACTGCGGGAAGGCGAGCGTCGGATAGGTGGCGCGAGCGACCAGCGGGTAGAGGGTGCCGGTCAGGTAGAGCATCGCGCTGTCGACCATCGCGCGCTCGCCCGGATCAGTCGGATAGAGCTGGTCGAGGCCGTGCTTGTTGCAGAGGTACTGCATGATCGCGCAGCTCTCCCAGAGCGAGCCCCTCGGCAGCCCCTCCTCCTCGAGGAGAGGCGTAAGCTGAGCCGGGTCCTTCCGAACGAACTCGGGCTCGTCCTTCTTACCCCACACGTCCACCTCTTCGAAGTCGAGCCCGGCGGCTCGCACGAAGACCCGTGCTGCCAGGTTGTTCACGCTCGGCCTCAGGATGCTCAGCGTGTTTGCGGCCATGTGATCCTCCCCTGCCGGTAGCGGGTTGGTGAGCGCTCGCCCGAGAGCGCGTCGGAGCGCGGGCCTAGCGCTCGACGAGTTTCGACTTGTATTCGCTGCGACCCAGGCTCCCCCAGGGCACGAGATCCACGCGCGTCTGGACGACGAGTACTTCGCGCAGTCTCTCACGGATGGCATCGGCGAGCGCGGGGTTGGCCGCCCGACCGGGCCCGAGCTCCGCGCAGACGGGAAGCGGCGGCTCCTGCTTGACGCCGGGGGCACGCGGCTTGACCACGATGTGGCCGCTCACCTCGGGAGCGAACCCGCTCACCACCTCCCGGACCGCGGAGGGGAAGACGTTGACCCCGCGCACGATCAGCATGTCGTCGGTCCGCCCGGCGCACCGCAGGCGGGGGGCCGTGCGCCCACACCGGCAGGGGGTCGTGCGGACCTCGACGTAATCCCGCGTGCGGAAGCGCAGGAGCGGCGCCGCTCGATGCCGGAGATGGGTCAACACGAGCTCGCCGCTCGCGCCGTCGGCCATCTCGAGCGTGGCGCCGGTGTCGGGGTCGATCAGCTCGGCGTGGACGAAGCCGCGCGCGCCCAGGTGCATCCCGGCCTGCTCCTCGCACTCGCCCCAGAGGGACACGCCGATGTCGCCCACGCCCATCGCCTCGGTCACCAGCGCGCCCCAGCCCTCCTCGAGCCTCGCGCGGAAAGCCGGCTCGCCTCCCCCCGGCTCACCGGCGACGAGCACGCGCTCGACGCTCGATCCCCGTAGATCGACGTCCCGCTCGGCCGCCCATTCGACGAGATAGGCGGCGTACGACGGGGTGAGGACCACGGCTTGGGGCCCGAGGCGCTCGACCGCGAGCATCAGCCGCTCGGTGTTCCCGGTGCCGACCGGGATGTGGCAGAGGCCGATGCGGTCGAACGCCGCGAGCGCCGCGCCCGCCACGAACGGTCCGGCGTTGTAGGTCGACACGATTCGCTGCCCGGCGGAGATGCCCGAGGCCGCGTAGCTGCGGGCCGAGGCGGTCACCCAGTTGTCGAGGTCGCCCGCGGTCAGCGGGACGTAGCTCGGCGTCCCGGTGGTGCCGCTCGTCGAGTAGATCCGAACGATCTCGGACGGCGCCGCGCACAGATGCGCGCCGATCGGATTGTCCGGTGCACAGGTCGCCCTGAGCTCGTGCTTGTCGGTCAGGGGCAGCTGCGCGATGTCGGCGAGCCCGCCCGCCGCGCGCTCCGAGGAGAAGCCGGCGGCGCTCAGCTTCTTGCGATAGAAGGCCGACCGGTCGAAGAGATAGGCGAGCTGGGCGCGGTAGGACGCGTCGTCGAGGGCGAGCTGCTCAGCCCAGGGTCGGCTCTCGACCTCGGGCGCCAGCATCAGCCGGGCCCGTCTTGGCGCCGGCGCTCGTACTCGATCGCCTCCTCCGCTCCGCCGGCCAACACGAAGCCGAGCGGGCGCTCTCGCTCCTCCGCCAGGTGCGCGAGCAGGCCGGCCGTGCGGGCGAGGATCGGAACGGCCTTGACTGCGGCGGACGAGAAGCCGAGGTCCAGCATCACCGCCGCGCTCGGCATCGCGACGTTCATCGTGAGCGGCTTGCCCCACGCCTCGGCCACCGCATCGCGGAACCGGCGCGCGAGCAGCACGTGCGGCCCGCTCACCCCGCGGGCATCCGCGAGCTCGAGGATCCGCTCGGCGCGTGGGTCGAGCGGTCGGTGAACCGGATGGCCGAACCCGGGCACCTTCCCGCCCGACGCGTGGATCGCACCGGCGATGTTCGAGGCGACCTCGGCGGGGGCGTCCCCGGATGCCACCCTCTCCTGCGCGGCCTCGAGCAGCCTCGCGCAGGCGTCGGAGGTGCCGAGGATGACCGGGCCGCAGCCGAGGATTCCCGCCGCGACGGCGCCTTGCAGCGATCCGGGGTCGGCGGCGAGGGTCATGCGGGCGGCGATGTTGGTGGGCATCATGCCGTGCTCGGCGATCGCCACGAGCAGCAGGTCGAGGAAGAAGCGCTGGTCGTCGGTCGGCTCCCGGCCGGTGTGCAACAGGTGGAAGTACTCGGTGAAGCTCAACCTGCCCATCAGATCGCCGGAGAGGTCGCGTCCCCGGACTTCGACCCTGTCGGGATAGGCCTGGCTTATGTGGGTGACAGGACTCGCGCCCTTACCGATCGGCATCCGAAACGACGAGTATCACACGCTCTACCGTCCCACCTGGGGGTCGCGCGACACCTGAAACGGGCCGGTAGGTTCGTTTGTCGGTTGGGTGACGCGATCCGTGCGGATCACCACAACAACAGCTTTCCCGTCCGCGATCCTGTAGGGCATCTCCTCGCGTCCCGACATCAAGGTATCCCCGCCCTCGCCGGACGAGCTGCCCGGCGAGTTTCAGGCGCGCAGCCTGACCCGCCGGGGGCTGGAGGCGATGGGCGCGCTCGCCGTTTTGATTGCCATCTTCTTGCTCGCGCCGGGGCTGGGCGAGGTGCGGCACCGCCTGGGCGACGCGAGCCCAGGGTGGCTGGTGGTGGCGACGCTGCTCGAGGGCCTCTCGTGTGTCTCGTACGTGGTCATGTTCGGGCCGATCTTCTGTACCGGGCTGACCTGGCAGCGAAGCTGGCAGATCGGCGGCTCCGAGCTCGCGATGGGGTCGCTTGTTCCGGCCAGCGGCGCCGGTGGGCTCGCCCTCGGGGCCTGGGTCTTGCACCGCGGCGGTATGGACGGGGCGCGGATCGCGCGCCGCTCGGTGGCCTTCTTCCTGATCAAGAGCGGGGCCAACTTCGCTGCGGTCGCCGTACTCGGGACCCTGATGGCGGTCGGGCTTCTCGGGCCCCACCTGTCCCTGTGGTTGACGGCCTTCCCGGCGGCCGGGGCGATCCTGACGATCATCGCGGTCGCGGCGCTCCCCCGCCTCGGGCCCGGGGCCGACCCAGGCCCGGAGGCCTCGCGCACCCGTCGGGCCCTCAGCTCGACGCGACGGGCGCTGATCGACGGCACCGCCGAGGCGCTGAAGATCCTGCGATCCGGCAACCTCCGCGTGCTCGCCGGGTCGGTCGGTTACTGGCTCTTCGACAACGCGGTGCTCTGGGCCACCTACCACGCCTTCGGCCTCTCGCCGCCGGTCACCATCATCCTGATGGGCTATCTGATCGGCCAGCTCGGCGGGGCCCTGCCGATCCCGGGCGGAATCGGCGGCATCGACCTGGGGCTGATCGGGGCCATGATCGCCTATGGAGCACCCGCGGCGGGCACCGCCGCCGCCGTGCTCGCCTATCGGGTGATCCTCTTCTGGCTCCCGCTGATCGCCGGCGGCGTCGCCTTCATCCAGCTGCGCCGGAACATGCCGAGTGGCGGCGAGCTCGCGGCCTGCGCGCCCGCCATCGCCGCGCAGTCGGCTTGACCGCCGCGCCGGACGGGCTCGAGGCGTCGTGCACAATCTCGAAGGACCGATATGGCGGAGGTCGCCTGCACCCACCTGGATCAGATCGCGGTGAAGCCGCCGCCGCGCGCCGAGGTCGAGGGCTGCGAGGAATGCCTGATGACCGGTGACCGGTGGGTCCACCTGCGAGTCTGCCTCAGCTGCGGCAAGGTGCTCTGCTGTGACTCCTCGCCCAACCGGCACGCCAGCAAGCACGCCGACGACGAGGGTCACCCGATCGTGCGCTCGCTCGAGCCCGGCGAGGACTGGTGCTGGTGCTACGAGGATCGGGTGGGCTTCGTCGTCGACTTCGGCTGAGGACCGCAGGGGCGCGCGATCCGAGATCTTGCTTCGGGTCTCGGTGACGCGTACAGTCGTGTCACTCGCGATGGTCGCGCCGCAGCACCCTCGGCAGTTGTCCATCCGGCGCCGACGTTTCGGCTAGCCGTGCGCATCTCCGCGGAGGTCATCCTCGTACCCCCCGGAGGGCACTCCCTGAGCGACGGGGAGGCCGAGGTCACGGCAGAGCGGATCGAGCTGTTCCGCCCTGACGAGCGGGCGAAGGCGGAGGTTCGGAGCGCGTTCCAGCGCCGCGGCTTCACGGTCTACGACGCCGGGCCGACGCTCACGATCGAGGGCGAGCCAGAGGCCTTCGAGCGCGCGCTCGGCGTCCGCCTCGAGGTCAACCCCGACGCCCCGCCCGGCGAGCCCGTCGCCACCCCCTCGGGGACCCCCCGCGCGCCGGAGGAGGTGCGGGGACTCGTGGAGACCGTCGTGTTCCCGAAGCGGGCATCGCTGTTCGGATCCCGACCCAAAGGAGAGGAGAGCCATGGCGAGGGCTAGGAGGACCAAGTCCTCGACGCCGAA
>DASQXU010000235.1:0-18420 GCA_035639555.1 Thermoleophilaceae bacterium | reverse complement strand
AGCCGCCGCGCGCTTTGGCTGCACGGCCACGTCGCCGCCGCGTCCGCCTCCGGCCGGCACCGCGAGCGCGGCCACCACCCCGACGACGAGCACGCCCACGAGCACGGCGATCCGGGGAGGCGTGAGCCGGCGGGCCAGCGTCGCGCTTCGGCTGCCGTCCTCCATCCCGCGAACCGTATCGGCGCGCGCGCCGGCCGCAAGGGGCAACCGGCGCGCATTTGGGACGATTTGGCTCATGAGCGACCGCCCCCCCGAACCCGACGCTCCGCCGGACCCCTCGGGCATCGAAGAGCCGCACGACGTGCTGGCCGCCGAGGAGTTCGCCATGCCCACCCCTGAGGAGCGCTATCCCGGCGACCCGACCGGGATCGAGGAGCCCCACGACGTGCTGGCCGCCGAGGAGTTCGCGATCCCGAGCCCCGCCGAGCGCGCGCCGGCCGCCCAACCCGAGCGACGTTCGACCCCTATGACGGGCTCAACCGCAGTCCAGTTGTCGGGCGGCGCGTCGCGGCGCAGGCTCGCCCTCGCGCTCGTCCCCCTCGCCGCGCTGGCGGCATGGCTGGTCCGGCGGCGCTGAAGCGGGGACCTACGGGTAGAGATCGCCGTCGGGGCCCATCACCCGGATCGCGCTGACCGGACAGTTGCGGGCGGCGTCGACGACGTCGTCGAGCGGCGCGCCGTCGGGATCGACGACCACCGCCTTGTCGTCGGGCCCGAGCTCGAAGACGTCCGGCGCGGTCTCGACGCAGTCACCCGAGCCGATGCACAGCTCGGGGTCGACCTCGACCTGGATTCGGTTGCGCTCGGAGAGCTCCGCCATCGTGGGCCAGCGTAGCGGCGTCGGCCGAAGCCCCGAGGCGCGCCGGCCGGGATGGCCGTCAGGCGCCGGCCGGGGCGGCCGCGGCGCGCACCGCCGCGAGCACGCGGTCGATCGGCGGGTTGTCGCTCTGGTCGCGGTTGTAGTGGGCGAAGGCCACTCGGCCGTCGGGCGCGACCACGAACGTCCCTGGCATCTGGCGCGTGTCGCCAACCGGCTTCCCGGCGACTGCGCCGCGGCGAGCCGCCCGGAGCGCGGCGACCGCCACCCTCGGCCCGAACATCTCGCGGGCGCCGCCCCGCTCCAGGCCGACCGCGTGGTAGGCGAGGCGCTCGGGGTCGCCCAGGCACTCGAGCTCGACGCCGCGCTGGCGGCAGAAGTTGCGCGTCGGCTCCGCCGGGTACATGAACACACAGACCACCTCTCCGCGGGCGGCGCGGATCTCCTCGTGGGCCCGATCCAACTGGATCAGGTGCTCGCGGCAGAACGGTCAGCCGAAGTGACGCATGAACGCGACTACGAGCGCGCCCCGGCGCCACCGCTCGCGGAGCTCGACCGGCCCGTCGACCGACTCGACCGTGACCTCGGGGAACGGGTCGCCCTCGGCGAGGCGGCCCACTAGTCGCGCTTCCCGCGACCGTACAGCAGCTTCATCAGCCGCTGGAGCAGCTTCGTGGTCCAGGCGCGGTAGGGGAACATGTGGAGCTCGCGCTTCGGGGCCAGCCGGGTCACGAGGATCGTCTGCCGCTTCGTGTACTTGCGGATCCCGTCGGCGCCGTGCCGCGACCCGACCCCGGATGCCTTCCAGCCGCCCATCGGGACCTCGAGCGCGAAGTAGTTGAGCTGCGCGTCGTTCACCGTCACGGCGCCGGCCTGGAACTGGCGCGCGAGCCGCACCCCCCGGTCGGTGTCGCGGGTCCAGACCGACGCCTGGAGCCCGTACGGGCTGTCGTTGGCCAGCCGCAGCGCCTCGTCGGCGTCCCTGACCTTCATCACCGGCAGGATCGGGCCGAACGTCTCGTCTCGCATGGCCTCCATCGTGTGGTCCACGTCGGCGAGCAGGGTCGGCTTGTAGAAGTGTCCCGGCCCCTCGCCGCGCTTGCCACCGACGAGCACCCGGGCCCCCTTGCGCACGGCGTCCTGGACGTGCCGGTCGATCACCTCGACCTGCGGTGGGGACGTGACCGCCCCGACGTCCACCGTCCCCGGCTCGCCCGGCACCCCCTGGCGCAGCGACCGGAGCTTCTCCGCTACCCGGCCCACGAAGTCGTCGTAGACCGGCTCCTCGACGTAGACCCGCTCGGTGGAGATGCACGTCTGGCCGCCGTTCTGCATCGAGTAATAGACGGCGGCGTTGGCCGCCCGCTCGAGGTCGGCGTCGGCGAGGATCACCATGGGGTCCTTGCCCCCGAGCTCGAGCCCGACCGGGGTCAGCGTCCGGGCGGCGCGCTCCATCACCTTCCTGCCGACCTCGGTGGAGCCGGTGAACATCACGAAGTCGACGTGGTCGATCAGCTCGGAGCCGACCGCGCCGCCCCCGACCGCGACCTGGAATATGTCCTCCGGCAGTCCGCACTGGAGCAGCGCGTCGCGCATCAACAGCGAGGTGAGCGGGGTCAGGCTGGCCGGCTTCAGCACGACGGCGTTGCCGGCGGCCAGGGCCGGTATGCAGTCGCCGAACGAGTTGGTGAGCGGGTAGTTCCACGGTCCGATCACCGCGACCACTCCGGCCGGGGCGTAGCGGACCAGCAGCTTGCGGCCGATCAGGAACGGCGAAGTCGCCCGCACCTTCTCGTCGGCGAGGTACTCGGGGGCGTGCTTCGCCCAGAACCCGAAGGCCGCCGCCGCATATCCGACCTCCGCCGCCTGCGCGTCCTCGTACGTCTTGCCCGTCTCCCCGACGATCGTGCGCGCGATGCGATCGACGTTGTCGGTCACCCACTTCTGGGCGCGCCGAAGGACCTTGGCCCGGCCCTCGAAGCCGAGCGCCTCCCAGGCCGGCTGGGCTCGCCGGGCGCGGGCAACCAGGGCGGCCACCTCGTCCACCGACACGGTGGGGACCGTCGCGATCGCCTGGTCGGTCGCCGGGTTTCGCACCTCGATGGTGGTGCGCCCGCCGCCGTCGCCCTCCGGCGCCGCCCCGGTCGGGGCGGTGCCCCGCGCCTCCTTCGTCGTGTCCGCCACTGCGCGCTCCTCGGTTCGGTTGCCGAAGCCTATCCGCACGCCCGCTCCGCGCTCCTCGACCGCTCCGCGAACCCAGTCGTCCGGAGATCCCCTGGCTGGCTCGCCAGCCACTCAGCCCGGGCCTACACTTCGCGGGCGCCATGCCCACCCTCGACCTCGGCGACCGGTCCCTGTACTACGAGCTCCACGGTGACGGCGAGCCCCTGGTCTGCATCATGGGCCTCGCCGCCAATGCGGCCTCGTGGGCCCTGCAGATCGGGCCCTTCGCGCGGCGCCACCGCACGCTGATCTTCGACAACCGCGACGTCGGTCGGTCCTCCCTCGAGGACGGCTCCTACGAGGTTCGCGACATGGCCGACGACACCCTGGCGCTGGCCGACGGGCTCGGACTCGGCTCGTTCCACCTGCTCGGCGTGTCGATGGGCGGCGCGATCGCGCAGGAGATCGCGCTCGCCCTTCCGGAGCGGGTCCGGACGCTCACGCTGGCCGTGACCTGGGCGGGCGGCGGAGCCTGGTCGCGGAAGCTCGCCGAGGTCTGGTCCGCGCGCCGCGGTCGGATGACCCGCGAGGAGCACATCGACGAGCTGATGCTCCTCACCCTGTCCGAGCAGTTCTTCGAGAACGGGGACGCGGTGAGCTGGCTGCGCCAGCTGTTGCTCTCCGACCCCAACCCCCAGCCGCCCGAGGCCTTCGCTCGCCAGCTCCACGCCAGCAGCCGCCACGAGGCCCGGGCACGAGTGGGCTCGCTGCGGATACCCATCCACGTGATCGGGGCCGAGCACGACCTGCTCGTGCCCTTGTGGAAGACCCGGGAGCTCGCCGACCTGATCCCGGGTGCCCGGCTGAGCGTGGTCGAGAACGCCCCGCACGGCCTGAACGTGGAGCGGGCCGACGAGTTCAACCGGCTGGTGCTCGAGTTCATCGCCGAGCACGCCGCGAGCGCGAGCACCTCGCCAAGCGACGGTTGACCAACTACCGGGGCCATAGACCCGGTAAGTGGTCACGCGTCGAGACTCGCCCCCGCTAGCTGTCCTGCCTCAGGACGTCCCGAACGCGACTGATTGGTGGGCGGTTGCCGATCGCTGAGTGTCGCCGCGTCGTGTTGTAGTGCTCGAGCCAGTGTGGCAGGGCCCGCGCCCGGTGCCCCGATGAGCGATAGCGCTGGCCGAGGCCCCACTCGCGCTTGAGTGTCTGCTGGTAGCGCTCGACCTTGCCGTTGTGGCGCGGCGTGCGGGGCCTGATCGTGTGGTGTGAGATCCCCTCCGCATCGAGCAGCTCGCGCAGCGAGCCGTTCTTGACGTAGGAGAAGTGGTTGTCGGTCTGGACCCGCCGCGGCTCGATCCCGAGTTCCCTGAAGAACGCCAGCGCGCGCTCGAAGAAGGCCGTGATCGTCACGGCCCGCTCGTCGGGGTGGAGCTCTGTGAAGGCGACCCGCGAGTGGTCGTCGATCACCGAGTGGGCGAACTGGTAGCCGACCCGCTCGCGCCGCTCGGCACCGGAGCGGACCCGATCGCCGGTGACCGCCTGGCCGGGGCTGGAGAAGCGCGCGAAGCGCTTGACGTCCATCTGGAGCAGCTCGCCGGGGCAGGGCCACTCGTGGCGGACGACCTCGCCACGGTCGGGCCGGGGCCGCCGCGAGCAGCCGCGCCGGCGCAGCATGCGCGAGACCGTGGCATGGGGGATCTCGACCTCGGTGGCGATCAGCCGCGGACCCCAGCCTGTGCGCCGGCGGACCGCGCAGACGCGGTCGTGGTCGGCCTCGGAGCGCAGCCGAGGAGAGCGGCGAGGCCGCGAACAGCGATCCTCCAGACAGGCCAGCGAGGTTCGCGCCTGGGGGCTCGCCTCGCGCCAGCGCGTGACCCAGCAGTGGGCGGTCGACTTGGCCACGTTCGAGGCGGCAGCTGCCGCCTCGAAGCGGAGCCCGTCCTCGACCGCGAGCCGGACCAGCCGCAGCCTCCCGGTCCGAGTGAGCGGGGCATTACGGTGTTCCATCCGGGCCTCCGATTGGTCGTGAGCTTTGACACCCACAGCCTCTCGGTAGGCCCGGACCTACCTCAGATCGTTCGGAACGTGTCGAGGCACGTCAGCTAGCGGCTCGGCGCGGGCATCTCAGGCGCTCTGCCCGCGGATGCCCGCCACGGCGTCGTCGACGCTCTCCTCGACCGGGGCGGCGTTCTCGAACTCCACGATCTCGAGCACCCGGGCCACCGGGCCGCTGGGTCGGGAGACCACCGCGATCGACTGCCGGCGAGCCGACAGACGCCGAACCAGCCGAAAGAGCATCGACACCCCGCTCGAGTCGATGAACTCGAGGCCGGTGAGGTCGACGACCAGCCCCCGAGCCGAGGCCGGGACGGCTTCGCCGATCTCAGAACCGATCCGCCCCGCGCCGGCTATGTCGAGCTCACCGTAGACGCGCGCGAGGACGACGTCGTCCCGCTCGTCGAACTCGACCCGGACCAGCTCGGTCACTCGGGACCCCGGCCGCCCAAGACCCGCCTGAGGCGCACGATCGTGCCCTCGGGGCTCGGCGTCACCTCCACCGCGTCCATCAACGCCCGCATCAGCGCGAGCCCGCGGCCCTGGTCGCCGTCTCGGGGGACCCGCCAGGCGCCGTGGTCGCGCACGGTGATCTCGACCTCGCGTCCATTGACCAGGCCCTTCACCTCGAACGGGCGGCTGCCCGGGGCGGCGGCGTGCTCGATCGCGTTCGTAGCCGCCTCGCCGCAGGCGGTGATGATCTCCGCGACCTCCTGCTCGGTCCCCTCGGCGGCGCGCAGCCAGCGGCGCAGCAGAGCGCGCATGGAGGCGAGGGCCTCGGGCTCTGCTGGCAGCGCGATGGTGAACCGATCGGCCATCGGGGTGTTCTGCAGTGCGAGCAGCGCGACGTCGTCGGGCGCCCCGTGGCCCGGGACCATCGATCGCAGGAGGTGGTCGCAGAGCCCCTCGGGCTCCGCCGGCGCGTCCCGCAGTCGCTCGGCGAGGTACGCGAGCCCCTCGTCGAGGTGGGCGCCGGGCCGCTCGATCAGCCCGTCTGTGTAGAGGATCACCGTGCCGCCGGGGCCGAGCGCCGTGCCCCGTTCCTCATAGGTCGGGAACGGGAGCACCCCGAGCGGCACCGAGCGGCCGTCCTCCAGGTAGCGGGCCCCGCCAGGCGGCTCGATGACGAGCGGCGGCGGATGGCCGGCATTGACCCAGCGGACCGTGCCGGCCGCCGGATCGACCAGCGCGTATACGAGCGTCGTCATCTCGCTGTCTCCGTGCTCCGTCCAGACGAGCCGGTTGAGACGCTCGACGACCGACGGTGGATCGTGCCCCTCGAGCGCGTAGGCACGCAGGGCGCTCCGCAGGCGGCCAACCATCGAGGCGGCAGCAAGTCCCTTGCCCGCCACATCCCCCATCACGAGCCCCACCGGCCCGGCGGGCAGCGGGATCACGTCGTACCAGTCGCCGCCGACCTCGGCCTCGCTCGCCGCGGGGCGGTAGCGGGCGGCGACGGCCAGACCGGGCAGCTGCGGCAGCCGCTCCGGGAGGAGGCTGCGCTGGAGGCTCTCGGCGATCCGGTGCTCGCGCTCGTAGACGCGCGCATGCTCGATGGCGAGGGCGACGCGGTCCGCGGCTAGGCGGAGCATGTCGAGGTCCTCGGCGGCGAACCGCCGCGGGGCGACGGCGGCGACCTGGATCACGCCCCTCACGGTGCCTTCGGCGGTCAGCGGGACGCCGATCAGAGACTCGATCTCGATCCCCTCGAGGCCGGGATCGAGGCGGTCCTCCGGCGACGGACGTTGCACGCTCAGTGGCCGACGCTCGGCCGCCACCCGACCGGCGAAGCCGCGTCCGAAGGGCACCGGGGAGGACGCGGTGACTGGCCCTCCGGTCGACGCGCGCAGGACGAGGTGCTCCTCGTCGTCGTCCTGGGTCAGGAACACGCTCACCGCGGCGGCGTCCATGACCGCGCGGACCCTGGGGAGCAGGTCGGCGAGGATCTCCTCGAGCCTACGGTGGACGAGCGCCGCGTCGACCAGCAGCTGCATGCCGCTGACCATCTCCGCGACCCGCTCGGCCTCGGCACGCGCCGTCTGCTCGCGGATCCGCACCTCCTGCTCGCGCTGGAGCCGGCGGCGTTCGCTCAGGTCGCGGATGAACGCCGACAGGAAGACCTCCTCGCCGACCGTCACCCGCCAGGCGGTGAGCTCGGCCGGGAAGCGCTCGCCGCCGCGGCGCTGGTACTCGACCTCGAAGCGCTGGCTCTGGGCCTCGGGAGCCTTGAGCAGCCTGGTGCGTCGCTCGTCGTATGCCGGATAGTCCTCGGGCGCGTAGACGAGCTCGGCGAGCGGCCGGCCGATCGCCTCCTCCGCCCTCCAGCCGAACATGCGCTCGGCGGCGGCATTCCAGGCGGTGACGACGCCCTCGGGGTCGATCGAGATGAAGGCGTCGCGGGCGCTCTGGAGGATCTGGCGGGTGCGACGCTCGCCCTCGATCACCGCCCTGGCCCGCCCGGTCGAGTGCTCGACCTCGGCCCGCAGCCGCCGCAAGAGAAAGGAGATCAGCGCGCCGGCGACCCCCGGGGTCCCAACGGTCAGGATCCACCGCACCACCGGGCTCGGTGGGTTCTCGATGCCGAGCAGGACGCCGTAGCAGAGCCCGATGAGCCCTAGGTATGCGAGACCGACCCGGAGGGGGAAGAAGTAGAAGGCGTAGAGGGCGGCCCAGCTGTAGAGGATCGGATAGAGGGCGCTGCTGCCGACCGCATAGTTGGCGACGGTCAACAGGACGACGCCCGCGACCAGGGCCGAGTGGAGCTGCCACTCGCCGATCCGCTCGGCCCGAAGGTAGACGAGGCCGGCGACGATCAGGGCCGCGATCGCGGCCACCAGAAGCGGCAGCTCGCGCACCGACGCCCCATGCGGAAGCACCAGTGTTAGCACCGCGACGACCGCCCCGGCGCTCGAGACGTATGCGAGGGAGCGGGCCCTTATCCGCCGATCGAAGAGGTCGGGCATCTCGCTTGGACCCGGGGCTGCCTCACTTTCCGCCGGGGAGGTTACCTCCGCGGGGCATCCAGCCCCGCGGTCTGATGGCAACCCTCGGCGTCCCGCCTCGGGTGACCGGCCCGGCTCCGCCGGGCCACGCCGCATCCTCAGTCGACTCCGCGCCGGGCCGACAGGCGGGCAAGCGCCTCGTGGCACTCGACCACCCGGCGCTTCACCCGATCGTCGTCGGGGCGATCATGCACCAGGTCCCACGTCTTGTCCGCCACCGTCCGGGCGGTCTCGGGTGTGGCCTGGGAGCACAAGAGGTCCACCAGCCGCAGCTCGAACGCCTCGAGCTGCTGCTCGGGGCTCCCCTTCGGCATCCGCGGAAGGGGCTCGTCGGTCGCCTCGCGCCACATCGCGGTGGCGAGGACCAGACGGTTGCGAAACGCCTTTGCGTCCACGCTCGCCAGCGTAGACAGCGGCAGGAGTGGAACGAGAAAGCGCCGCAGTGGCCGGGCTCGGCCTCGGCAGGCTCAGACGGTGACCAGTCCGGAGAGCGATGCGAGCGTCGCGCCGGCGCCCCCGGCGGGCGTCCACCACCTGATGTCGCCGACGATGCCGTCCACTCCGATCTGTCGGTCGCGCTGGTACGCCCGCACCGCCGACTCGGTGTTCGGCCCGAACTGGCCGTCGACCGCGCCGGGGTCGGTCCCCGGCCCGTGGTAGCGCTTCAAGCCGCGCTGGAGCCCGGACACCGCGTGGCCGGAGCTGCCGCGAGAGAGCTGCGGCGTGTCGGGGTCGGCGGGCAGCGCGCGCCAGGTCTGCGGGCCGACGATCCCGTCCACGGTCAGCCCCTTGTCCCGCTGGAAGTCCCGCACCGCGTGCTCGGTGCGGGGGCCGAAGATGCCGTCGATGTCCCCGACATCGAGCGTCTTCATCATCACGAAGAGGCGCTGAAGCCGGCGGACGTCGCGGCCCTCCGAGCCGCGGCGCAACGTGGGTCCCTGGTTCATCTGGCCTCCTAGGCGGTGGCGACGACGCCGACCGACTCAGCTTCGGCTGACGCGCGAGCCCAGCGCACGGTACGCGCGGACCGAGGGGGGTCAAGGCCGCTGCGGACCGAGCCGCCGCTCGAGCGCCGAGCCGGAGCGCACCGGGCGCAGTCGTCCCAGTGCGATTACAGTTGCACCCCGTGCCCGACGGCCAGAAGCCGCTCGAGCTCATCCTGGCTCGGAACTTCATCTCCTCGCTCTCGACTCCGGCCTTCCTGGTGGACGAGGAAGGCATCCTGGTCTTCTACAACGACGCCGCCGGTGTCCTGCTCGGCAGGCGCTTCGAGGAGGCCGGGCGGATGACGCCGGAGGAGTGGGGCACGGTGTTCGGGCCGCTAGACGCGGACAGTCGGCCAATCGCGATCGAGGAGCTCCCCCTGACCCGCGCGCTGCGGGGCGGTAGGCCGGCGCACTCCCGCTTCCAGATCCGCGGGCTCGACGGGGCGCTGCGCCGGATCGAGGTGAGCGCGATTCCGATCCTGACGAGCGGCGGCTCGCGCGGCGCCATGGCGATCTTCTGGCCAATGGCTGACGAGGAGAGCTGAGGTGCGCGTGAAGCTCTGGGGGGCGCGGGGCTCGGTCCCGTCACCGGGCCCGGAGACCATGCGCTACGGCGGCAACACCTCCTGCGTCCAGGTCACCCTGTCCGACGGAACGATCCTCTCGCTCGACTCCGGAACCGGTATTCGGGCGCTCGGGCTGGCGCTGCCGGCGGAGGGGACGCGCATCCAGATACTGCTCACCCACCTGCATCTCGACCACATCCAGGGGCTCATGTTCTTCGCGCCCGCCTTCCGCCCGACCTCGGAGATCGTGATATGGGGTCCGGAGGCGGCGGACGCGCCCCTCCAGGACCGGATCGCCCGCTATATCTCCGCCCCGCTCTCGCCGATCGAGGTCCGCGAACTGCCCTGCGACGTCTCGTTCCGCGACGCGCCGCACACCGAGTGGGAGATCGGCTCGGCACGGGTGCGCGCGGCCTCGGTCACCCACCGTGGTCCGACGCTCGGCTACCGGCTAACCGAGGGCGACACCACCCTGTGCTACATCCCCGACCACGAGCCGGCCCTCGGCGCCGACCTCGAGCGGGACGGCGAGGAGTGGATCTCCGGCTTCGACCTCGCACGCGACGCGGACCTTCTCATCCACGACTGCCAGTACACCGAGGACGAGTACCCAGAGCACGTGGGGTGGGGCCACTCGAGCCTGGAGCAAACCCTGACGTTCGCGCGCCGCACCGGGGCTCGGCGGCTGCTGCTCTTTCACCACGACCCGCTGCACTCCGACGACTTCCTCGACCGCCTGCACGGCGTGGCCTGCGAGCGGTGGGCGGAGCTCGGCGGGGACCGCGGCGGCCTGGAGTTGGCCGTCGAGCGCCGCGAGCTCGCACTGAGCCCCGTCGAGGCCTGACCGACGCCCGGAGCAGCTAGGGCGAGGCGGGCTCCGCCGCGTCGGTGTCGATCTTCGGCTCCCCATGCCGCCTGACGCCCATCTGCCAAGGCAATCGCGCTTTGCGCAGGGCGGATGGCGAGGTGGGCTCGCGCTCGGTCGGGACGGTCTGGACGGCATGACCGGGCGGCGGCGTCGTCTCGATCCGACCGCGTGGCACGAGCGGGCGGATCGAGTGGTGCAGCTGGCCGGGCGCCAGCCCTCCGTTGCCGCCGGGCGGGTTGGGGGATGCCTTGGGAGGCCCACTCGGGTGCCGGCGGCTTGGTGGAGCCACCTCCCCCGGGGCAGGGCCCGCGCTCTCCACGGGGGTACGGTGTTGCTCCACCGGCTGTGCTCGGGTCGAGGGCACCGGCGCGGGCGTCCTCCGCGTTGGTGCTGCCGGCCGTGCGCGGCTCGGACGCGGCTCGGCGGCAGGGGTGGGCTTCGCGCCGGTCGCGTGGGCCGGAGTGGCGGCCGGCCGACCGGCATGGTGGGCGAGGAAGGTATGGGTGGCCACCGCTCCTCCCCCCACCGCGACCGCCCCGATCACGGCGACCTTGGCCGCCGTCGCCGATCCGAGCGGGGCGGTGAGCGTCGCCCCGACACCCCCGGCGGCGAGCCCGCCACCCGCCTGCCCGCCGCCGATTCCGGCCGCCCCGAGCACGCTGGCCTTGAGCGATGCCGACGGCAGCACCGGCAGCGCCACTCCCAGCATCCGCCGCTGGGCGCGAACCTGGTCGCGGAACTCGCGACACCCCGCGCACGAGCTCAGGTGGTGACTTAGCGTCCGCCGCCGCAGCGCGCCCCCACGAAGAGTCGCGATCTGCTCGCGGATCTCCACGCACGGGATCTCCCGTGCCCGGCGACGGTCGACCAGCGCCGAGCGGGCGCGGAACACGAGGGCCTTCACCTTCGCGACCTCACACCCGAGCACCTCGGCGACCTCGTTGTGCGAGAGGTCGCCGACCTCCGACAGCAGCAGCGCCGCCCGCTGGTCCGGGGGCAGCTCGTGGAGGTCGGATACGAGCTGACGCAGATCGGCCCGGCGCTGTACCTGCTCGTCGAGGCCCCCGGTGACCGGATCGATCTCGCTGACCGGCTCCGATCGTCGCGCCCGGAGCAGCGAGATGCACCGGTTGCGGGCGATCGTGTACAGCCACGGCTTGAGCCTGATCGGCCGCTCGTCACGCCCGATGTCGCGGAACGCGGAGGCAAAGGTGTGCTGAACCGCGTCCTCGGCCTCCTCGAGCTGGCCGAGCATGTGGCGGCAGAAGGAGAGAATGCCGGGGCCGTGCCGCTCGTAGGCGACCTCGAAGGCGCGCTCGTTCCCCCTTCGGATCTGGTCGACCAGGCGCTCGTCACCGAGCAGCGCGAGCACCCGCTTCGGCGGGAGAAAGGTGTGACGGCTGGCGGCGGGCGCCGAGATCGTGCCCAAGACGCGGTCCCTCCCTCGCTCTCAAACCGGGTGCTGCTCGCAAGTTGCGTACCCACGCTCGGCACGGTTAAGCGAGCGCACGCCAGCAAAAGGGCGGGACTCCGCATCAAACCTCGTAACGCCTGAGGGGAACCCAGGTTCGGAACAAGCCGCCGCCGGAGCCCCCTGCGCCCGCTCGATCGGCCGAGGCGGGTCCCCTCACTGGCGAACCTGCGGCCCGCTGGTGCGTTTCAACGCGCGTAAGACGCACCGAGGCGGAAGGGAGCGGTTAGGGATGCGGACAGTGACGATCGGGGTGGTGCTGGCGACGACGCTGCTCGCGATTCCGGTCGCGGCGATGGGCCAGGTGACTGGCCAGGACCGCCAGAACGCGGCACGGGAGTGCCGGCTCGAGCGGGGTTCGACCGTGGCCACGCGCATGGCCTTCAAAGCGCGCTACGGCACGAACGCCAACCAGCGCAACGCCTTCGGGAAGTGCGTGTCCCGCCGTGCGCGTCAGGAGGCGGCCGAGCGCCGGGAGGCGCGTCAATCGGCTGAGAGCCAGTGCCGGGCCGAGCTGCAGTCGCTCGGGCGGAGCGCCTTCGAGCAGAAGTACGGCACGAACCACAACACGCGGAACGCCTTCGGCAAGTGCGTGTCCCAGAAAGCGCGTGCGGCCAAGGCAAGGCTCGACAGGCGCGATCGCCAGCGGATCGAGGCGCGCAAGAACGCGGCCAAGGCGTGCGCCGCCGAGCGGGCCGACATCGGGCGAGCGGCCCTCGCGATGAAGTACGGCACGAACCACAACCGCCGCAACGCCTTCGGGAGGTGCGTGTCCCAGAAGGCGCGTGCCCAGCACTAGACGGCGGTCAGATACGGGTGGCGCACGGAGGCGCGCCCGGACCGGCGGCCGGGTCCCTGGCCCCCCGGGGGCCCGGCTGCCTTTCCACCGGGTCACCGCGGCCCCGCGCTAAGTCCGGCAGAACTCGCGCAGCGCGGCCTTGGCACCGCTCCGAAGCGGCTCGCCGTGGGCCAGCAGTAGCGCGTCGAAGTCCACGTCGAGCAGGCGGCGTAGCGCGCGGCGTATGTCGCCCTTGACGCGCTCGGGCTCCTCGCCGAGCAGGTAGTCCGAAACGAAGGCCAGCGCGCCGTCGCGTCGGCGAATCACCGAGTCGGCCAGAGCGAGCGCGCCGGCGTCGCGAAGGTGGAGCGCCGTCTCCTCCGGGCAGATCGCGTCGAGCTCGAGGGCATCGACCCCGGAGGCGACCTCCTGGCCGAACGAGAACGCCCGCACCTCCGGGCCGCCCTCGAACTCGTGCAGCCCGGCCTCGTGGCAGAGGACCGGACAGCCGAAGCGCTCCCGCAGCTCGTCGCTCTGGCGGTAGTGATGGCGGTTGGTCAGGAGGATTCGCTCGGGCCGATAGCGGTCGAGGGCATCCAGCCCCTCCTCGGGGAGCATCGGGTCGATGAGCGCGTGGGCCGGCGCGTAGAGGTAGGAGTGGACCACCTGCCCGATGCCACGGTGAAAGGCCGTCCAGTGCTGGACGCCGGGGAGGATCTCCTCCATCCCCTACCGCGCGCCCGCCTCCGGGACGAGCGCCGGCGGCAGCGGCGACCCGTACTCGTCTGCGACGGTCGGGAGACCCGCGTGCTCGACAAGCTCGACGCCGAGCTCGCTTGCGATCGCCCCCATCCGCTTGGCGTGGGCGCTCCCGAGCTGGGGCCAGAAGCCGAGCGCTCGGATGGCCGCGTGCTCCGCCCGCATCCCGTCGCGGTGCACCTCGATGCGCCCCCACAGCGCCACCACCCCGAACGCGCGCCCGGGATCCGGTATCGGCCCGGCGCCAGGCAGGCGGTGGTAGGCGTAGACGCCGCACTTGCAGGCCGGGTGCGGCGCGTCGTGCGGCTCGTCGAGCCACCCGTTCCCGAACAGCAGCGTGCGGTTGGCCGGGTAGCACCTGGCATGGACCACGGGTCGATCCCAGCGCAGCGGGACGTACGGCGAGGTCAGATGGTCGCCGGTCACCCGCCACTTGCGGAAGCCGACGAGGGGCCCGATGAGGTCGGGCGCCGTCAGGCCGAAGCCTCCTGCGGCGCCTTCTCCGGCTCGGGCTCGGGCTCGCGCGGCGGCTCGGGCTCGGGCCGCTCCACCGGGGCCTCGATCGGCTCTACCACGATGGTCTTGGAGGGGCCCGTGAAGGTCACGCCCGAAGGTTAGAAGGGCGACGCCCTATGCGGAGCGCGAGGGCTCCGGCTCCACCGTCGCCCGGCGGGGGCGGAGTCGCCCGCCGACGTACAGCACGGTCACCACCAGACCGGCTAGCGCCAGCGCCGCGACCACCCGGAACGACCACTCGATCCCCGAGGCGAAGGCCTGCCGCACCATCTCGACCAGCCTGTCGGCGGTGGCCGCCGGGAAGCGGTCGAGGACGTGGCGCGCGTAGCCGGTGCCGGCCAGCGCCCCGTGGAGCGCGTCGCGATCGCCCCCGCTCAGCGAGGTGCCGGCGGCCGAGATCAGCGAAGCGAGCTTGTGCTGCGCCGCGGCGGTGAACACGGTGGTGGTCAGACCGAGCCCGACCGAGCCGCCGGCGACCTGGAACATGTAGACGAGTCCCCCGGCCAGGCTGGAGCGCGAGGGGTCGAGCGCGGTCACCGCGGCGTTCGTCACCGAGGAGTAGAAGAGACCGATCCCGGCGCCGAGCACGACCATCCCGGGCACCAGCGAGAGCCAACCCGAGTGGCGGTCGATCAGCGAGATCAAGAAGGGGCCGACGGCAAGGCACAGCGCCCCCGCGCACACGACGGGCTTCGCGCCGAGGCGCTCGTACAACGGCCCCGAGAAGAAGGACACGACCGCGAAGGTGCCCATCATCGGGAGTAGGCCGGCGCCCGCGCCCAATGGCGAGTAGCCGAGGATCTTCTGCATGAATTGGGGCAGGAACACAAGCGAGGCAAAGAAGGTGGCGGACATCAGCAGCGTGGCGAGGCAGGCCGACGCGAAGGCACGGTTCCGCACGACGTCCCGGGGCACGAGCGCGTGGGGCCCGGCGCGGCGCTCGAGCGTCGTGAACACCACGAGCAGCGCTACGCACGCGGCGAGCAGGCCGATGATGCGCGGGTCGCCCCAGCCGTAGTCGGTCGCCTGGTCGAGCGCGACCAGCAGCGCCACGAGCCCGACCGAGAGCGTGGCGATACCGCCGTAGTCGATGCGGTGGTCGGCTCCCTCCTCGCGCGATTCCGACACCTCCTTCCAGGTGGCGAAGACGGCGAACGCCGTGATGGGGAGGTTCAGCACGAGGATCCAGCGCCAGCTGAGGACGTCGGTCAGGACTCCACCGAGGAGCGGCCCGCCCGCGTTCCCGAACCCCGCGGCGCCGATGATCAGACCCCCGGCCAGGCCAGCCCGCGACTCGGGGAGCACCGCATAGGTCATGCCGAGGATCGCGGGCCACATCATGGCCCCCCCGATGCCCATCAGGGCCCGGCATGCGATGAGCCATCCCGCATCCTGGGCGGCGGCAGCGAGCAGCGAGAACCCCGTGAAGATCGCGGACCCGATGAAGAAGATCCGCCGGCGGCCGAAGAGGTCGGCCAGTCGCCCGCCGGTCACGATGAGGACGCCGAACACGAGGGCGTAGGCGTTGATCACCCACTGGACCGTCGGGACGTCGGCGTTGAAGTCGTGCTCGATGCTCGCCAGCGCGACGCTGAGGGCGGTGAAGTCGTTCGCGATGACGAACACCGCGAGGACCATGGCCACGAGCGCGAGGACGACCCCGCGGTCGAGCCGCACACGCTCCACGTCGGCCACCTCAGCACGGTAGCGCGAGTGCCGTCCAGTGCTAGTCGGCCGTTAAGCGACGCCGCGGCCAGGGAACCACTCGGGCGTGAGCTACCGCATGCGGTTCTACGTGGAGCTGAGCCCCGCCGGGGGCTACAACGTCAAGCTCGAGGGGGCGGACGCGCCGGTCTCCCACCACGACACGGCCGAGGAGGCTGAGGCAAAGCTCCTTGCCTACGCCCGCGGGGTGGAGCGAAGGGCGCCGCCTCCGGACCCAAGCGGCGAGCTCGTCACTCTCCGGGACGGCACGACCGTCCTGATCCGCCCCGTCCTCTCCGAGGACAAGCCGCTCTTCACCGCGGGCTTCGAGCACCTCGGCGAGCGCTCGCGCTACCGCCGGTTCATGGGGCCCAAGAAGCAGCTCACCGCGCGGGAGCTCGCATTCCTCACCGAGGTCGACCACCACGACCACGAAGCGCTCGGGGCAATCGACCCCGAGACCGGCGCGGGCGTGGCGGTCGCCCGCTTCATGCGCGTCCCCGGCGATCGAGTGGTGGCCGAGGCGGCGGTCGCGGTGGTCGACGCGTGGCAGGGCCGTGGCCTCGGGGGCGCGCTGCTGAAGCGCCTGGCGCACCGCGCGGTCGAGGAAGGCATCCACCGCTTCACCGCCTCGCTGTTCACGAGCAACCGCGAGATGCTGCACCTGTTCGAGCGCCTCGGCGAGCTCGTGATCGAGCGCGCGGAGGCCGGTGCGTACGTGATCCAGGTCTCGCTCCCGCTGGGCGCGGAGCTCCAAGAGGCTCTGCGCGCGGCGGCCGCGCGCGAGGTCGGCCCCTGACCCGGGCGAGCGGCCGTCCCTTGCCGCCGTGCGCCCGATCAGGGCCTCGGTCTATCGGCCGGGCCCGCGATAGGCCCCGAGCGCTGCGATGATCGGTGACACCGGTGCTGCTCGCGCTGATCCATGTACCGAGCCACTTGGGCTACCTGGCCCTCGGACTGCTGGTCGGGGTGGAGGCCAGCGGGGTCCCCGTTCCTGGGGAGACCGCGCTGATCACCGCCTCGATTCTCGCTTCGCAGGGGAAGCTCTCGATCGAGGCGGTCATCGCTGTAGCCGCCGCGGCGGCGATCATCGGGGACAACGTCGGCTACCTGCTGGGCACCAAGCTCGGTCGCCAGGTGCTGGAGCGTCCGGGGCCGATCCGGGCCCACCGCCTGGCGATCCTCCGCCGCGGTGACGCTCTGTTCGATCGCCACGGCTCGAAGGCGGTCTTCTTCGGGCGCTGGATCGCCGGGCTGCGCATCTGGGCCGCCTGGCTCGCCGGGATCTCGACCATGCGGTGGCGCAGCTTCCTGCTCTGGAACGCGCTCGGTGGCATTGCCTGGGCGATCTGGTTCGGACTGCTCGGCTACTTCGGGGGTGAGGCCGCCGCGCGCCTGGCCGCGCGGGTCGGCGTCGGCGCCACCGCCGCCGCGGCGGCAGCGCTCGCGCTCGTCTACCTCGCGGTGCGCCTTCGCCGCCGCCGGGCCGCCCGCAACGCCGAGCGCGCTTGAATAGGGACATGCCGGGCGAAGACCCGATAGCCGTTCTCGAGCGCTGGCGCGATCACGGCGCGGAGTGGCGGGTGCTCGAGCTCTCCCATGAGCGGGCCGTAGTTCAGCTCTGCACCTGCTACGGCGAGCCGGTGGAGCTCCTCCAGTCGGAGGACCCGCGGCTCCTCGACTACCTGCGCCGCTCTGAGGGAGGCGCCTGACCGAGCTCAGGCTGCTGGGAGCACGGGCGAGCGCGGGTGCACGGCGATGCCGCGCCGCTCGGCCACGCGCTCGAGGGCGAGGGCGGTGTCGGCGATCGGCACGCCGGTCAGGTGCTCCGACCGGCGCTCGAAGTCCTCGACTATTGCCCTCAGCGCCCGCTCGTAGGCGTCGCGATCCCCGGCCGCCAGCGCCGCTATGGCCCGCCCGGTGCGTCCGAAGGCATCCGATCCCGCCCCCATGAGCTCGGCGTAACGAGCGGCGAGCTCTTCGTCCCCCTGAACGAGCGCGGCGAGCGCGACCGCGTAGGCCGAGGCCTGCGACTCCGGCTCCTCGCGGACCGCCTCGCGCACGTAGGCGGCGGCCTCGTCCTCCCCCTCCCCGGCGATCAGCGCGGTCTTCAGGGTGCCGATGAGCCGGCCGATGGCACTCGGCGGCGCCGCCTCCCACGAGCGGCGGTACAGGTCGGAGGCCTCCCGAAGCGGGCCGGTTGCCTCGGCCGGCCGCCCCTCGAGCAGCCGCCGGTATCCCTCGCCCTCCCGCCGGATCGCCTCGCGTAGCAGGTCCTGGGCCTCGGCCACCGGACCATGGTGGCGAATCCGGCCGCGACCGGGGTGCCGGGTCCCGGCTCGCGCGGCCCGCCGGTGCTACATACCGGTGGTTGGGATCGGAAGCCCCGGCTCAGGAGGTGCGATGGCGGACTACACGGCGGTGACGATCGACGAGGTCGAGGCCATCTATCGCGGCGCGTTCAAGCGGGCGCGGGCGGCGCTGGGCGTCACCTCCTTTGGCATGCAGGTGATCGACATCCCCCCGAACGTCAGCGGCTACCCGGAGCACGACCACTCCGAGGACGGGCAGGAGGAGGTCTACGTGACGCTGCAGGGCGGCGGCCAGCTCGACGTGGAGGGGGAGCTGGTGCGGCTCGACCGGGACACGCTGGTTCGGGTCGGCCCCGGGACCAGGCGCAAGGTCTACCCGGGCGATGACGGGATACGGATCCTCGTGATCGGCGGGGT
>DASQXU010000234.1:0-2349 GCA_035639555.1 Thermoleophilaceae bacterium | reverse complement strand
GACACCGAGCGGTCGCAGTACTCGACGCCGTACCTCTCGAGGATCTTGAACCCCTCGTCCTCCCAGGCGCCGGGGATCCGGAAGATCGCGATCTTCTCGGCCGGGTCATAGCCGAGCTCGAGGCAGGCCTTGATCACGCCGCGCGCGACGATGTCGACCCGCGTGTTCGACACGATCGACATCATCACGGCGATCTTGTCGACCCCGGGCTTCTGGAGCACGAGCTTGGCCAGACCGCACGCCTTGCGGACCGAGGGGTTCACGCCGATCTCGCAGTAGTTGGCCGGCCGCCCGCCGCGGGCCCGGACGGCGTCGAAGAGGGTGAGCGAGCCGCCGCCGGCCCCGATCACGAGCCCCAGGTTGCCGTCGAACCCGGTCACGTTGCCGGCCACGCCGCGGTGGTCCATGGCGTCGACCTCCTCGCCGGCCAGCTCGAACTCGGTCGGCTCCCGGGCCTGGCGGGTCTCCTCGTCGCGCACGCCGAGCTCCTGGAGCAGCTCCCTCTGGCGCGGGCGGGCCTCGTTCTCCATGTCCATGTGGGCGTCGAGCGCCAGGAACGAGCCGTCCTCGAGCTCGCCGAGCGGGTTGATCTCGGCGAGCGTCATGTCGTATTTCACAAATAGGCGAGCCAGGCGGGCGAGGATCGGCGCGATCCGGGTGAGCGGGCGGCCGGTCACGCCGACGCTGGCCACGACCTCCTTCGCCTGGAAGTCCGAGAACGGCAGCACGTTCGAGAAGTGGCCGCGGCCGACGTGGTCGGGGTGCTCCTCGGCCACCTCCTCGATATCGATCCCGCCCATGTCCGAGAACAGCATCACCGGCTGCTTTCGGATCCCGTCCCACACCACGCCGGCGTAGTACTCGCGGGCCACCGCGGCCCTCGGGTCGACCAGCGCGCCGCGCGGCATCTGCCCACCGATCTCGAGCCCGAGGATGGCCTCGGCGTGCTCCCCCGCCTCCGCGGGCGTGTCGGCGAACCTGACCCCGCCGGCCTTCATGCGCCCGCCGGCCAGGACCTGGGATTTCACGACAACCGGGCCCCCGATGCGCTCGGCGATCTGCCTCGCCTCCTCCCCCGTCGTCGCGAAGCCGTAGTCGGTGACCGGGATGCCCTCCCGGCGCACGATCTGGCGTGACTCGTACTCGAAGAACCTCATCTGGCGCAGCTCACCCTAGGCGCGCGCCGTTCCGGTGCGCTCGGGCTCACGGATTCCGCGGAAGCGTCGTGGGCGGGACGCCGGCTTCGGTCGGCAGCGTGCCGGCGTCCCCGTCCACCGAGACGCCGTAGGCCTCGGCGAGCTCGGGCTCCTTCCTGGCCAGCATCTCCGCGAGGGTCACCATGACCTTGCACTGCTTCCAGGTGGCGTCGTCCTGCATCTTGCCGTCGATCATGTGCACGCCGCGGCCGTCGGGGATCGCCTCGATCACCTTGCGGGCGAACCTGACCTCCTCGGGGTCCGGCGAGAAGACCTTCTTCGCGATCTGGATCTGCACCGGGTGAAGCGACCAGGCGCCGACGCACCCGAGCAGGAAGGCGGCGCGGAACTGGTGCTCGCAGCCCAGCGTGTCCCGGATGTCGCCGTAGGGCCCGTAGAAGGGCAGGATCCCCGCGCTCGTGCAGGCGTCGACCATCCGGGCGATCGAGTAGTGCCAGGGATCCTGCTGGGCGGTGGCCCGGGGGGCCTCGGGGTCTTCGGGATGGGGATCCTCGACCACCCGGTAGGCCGGGTGGCCCCCGCCCACGCGCGTCGTCTTCATGCGCCGGGAGGCGGCCAGGTCGGCGGGCCCGAAGCTCATGCCCTGCATGCGCGGGCTCGCGGTGGCGATCTCCTCGACGTTGACCACGCCCAGCGAGGTCTCGAGGATCGCGTGGACGAGGAGAGCGCGGTCGAGTCCCGCCCGGGCCTCGAGCTGGGCGAGCAGGCGATCGACGTAGTGGATGTCCCAGGCGCCCTCGACCTTGGGGACCATCACCACCTCGAGCTTGTCGCCGATCTCGGCGACCAGCCGCGTGAGGTCGTCGAGCACCCACGGACTGTCGAGCGCGTTGACCCGCGCCCAGAGGGCCGTCTCGCCGAAGTCGGCTTCTCGGGCGGTCCGGATCAGGCCCTCCCGCGCGGCCTCCTTTCGGTCGACCGGCACGGCGTCCTCCAGGTTCCCGAGCAGGACGTCGGTCTGCCGGGCGATCTCCGGCGCCTTGGCCGCCATCTTGTCGTTCGAGAAGTCGAGGAAGTGGATCATGCGAGAGGGCTTGAACGGAATCTCGCCGGGCGGCTCGGGCGCCCCGACGGCGAGCGGCTTCCTGAAGTCGCGGGGGTTGCGCACGTTGCTCCTCGGTCTACGGAGGGG
>DASQXU010000233.1:0-10349 GCA_035639555.1 Thermoleophilaceae bacterium | reverse complement strand
TGGCTCTGGATCTCGAACATCGCGATCCTGTTCGGGGCCGAGTTCAACGCCGAGCTCGCTCGCTCGCGCCAGATCGAGGGCGGCCATCCCGAGGAGGAAGAGCCCTTCCTCGAGCCGCGCGATACCAGGAAGATGAAGAGCGGCTAGCGTGCCGGGGAGACGGCGCCGGCTCCACCGCGGCCTCGCTCGGGTCGCGGTGGACCGCCACCCCCGCGACCACGAGCGCGACCCCGACCACCTCCGCCGCCGTCGGCAGCTGGGCCAGCACGATGACCCCGATCACGGTTGCCGTGGCCGGCAGTAGGGAGACCATCAGCGCGTAAGTCGCCCGGGGGAGGCGCGCCATCGCGAGCTGGTCGGCCACGTAGGGGATCACCGACGAGCACAGCCCGACTCCGGCGCCCGCGAGCAGCGCCACCGGGTCGAGCGCCGCGCGCGCCGCCTGGAGGCCGCCGATCGGCGTGACGACCACGGCGGCGATCAGCATCGATGCCGCGAGCCCGTCGATCCCGTCCATCCCCGGGTGTCGGGCCGCCCGGTGGGCGAGCACGATGTAGAGCGCGAACAGCACCGCGTTGGCGAACGACAGCGTGACGCCGACCGGCTCGGCCGCGATCCGCACGTCGGTGAGCACGTACACGCCGGGGACGACGAGCAGGAGCGCCAAGGCGTTGCGAACGGTGCGTGCCCCGAGCGCGGCGAGGGCGATCACCGGGAGGAACTCGATGGCAGCGACCGTCCCGAGCGGCAGGCGGGCGATCGCGAGGTAGAAGCAGCAGTTCATGATGGCCAGCGCGCCGCCCCAGGCGAGCAGCAGCCGCCGTCCGTCGGGATCGAGCGAGGCGAAGACGCGCCAGGGGCGCCGCCAGGCGGAGAACACGACCGCGGCGGAGGCGATCCGCAGCCAGGCCACGCCGAGCACCTGGACGCGGGCGAACAGCAGCACGGCGAACGCCGGCCCGAGGTAGTGGAAGACGGCGCTCACCACGAAGTAGAGATGGGGTGGCGCCCGGCGCAGCGTGGGAGCCATGCACCACAGCTTCCCAGGCGATATGGCGGTCAGCTATGGGAGATCCACGCTATAGTGCGCGATATCGCGCTCAATCGGAGGACAAACCGCCGTGTCGCCGATGATCCGTTGGACGGGGCCAACAGGCGTCTCCTCGCCGAGCTTCAGCGCGAGGGTCGCCTGAGCCTGGCGGAGCTCGGGCGGCGAGTCGGGCTGTCGCCGCCCTCGGTTGCCGATCGCCTGTCCCGGCTCGAGTCGGACGGGGTCATCACCGGCTACCGCGCCGAGGTGGACCCGCGCGCGCTTGGATTGGCCCTCACCGCGGTCATTCGCATACGCCCGGCGCCGCGCGAGCTCCCCAAGGTGGCCGCACTCGCCCGCGAGACGCCGGAGGTCGTCGAGTGCCACCGCATCACCGGGGAGGACTGCTTCCTCGTGAAGGCCCACCTGCGGGACGTCGAGCACCTCGAGGAGGTCATCGACCGCTTCGTCGCCTTCGGGCAGACAACCACGTCGATCCTCCAGTCCTCGCCGGTGCCGGGGCGAGCCGTGGCGCTCGACGAGCTCGCTTCCTAGTGCGCCCCTCGCCCGTTGCGAACGCTCAGTCCGCCACGACCTCGCGGGCGAGCTGGTGGCGGAGCCTCTCTCGCAGCTCGGCGAAGGCGACCGCCTCGTAGGCGATCAGGCCGGCGAGCGTCGCGGCGAGGATGCCGAGGGTGGCAAGCGCCGGCAGCTCGACCGCGGCCGGGATCAGCGCCAAGAGCAGGATGGCGCAGGCCAACCGCACCGTGCTGAACCGGTGCACGTTCCGCCAGCGGAAGGCCACGTGGGCGAGGAGGTAGAGCGCGGTGCCACCCAGGGTGGCGACCGCGGGGATGACCTCGAGCGGGTCGTCGACGTGCACGAGCGTCTTCTTGAACCCGAGGGCGACCAGCACGATCCCGGCCACCATCGGGAAGTGCAGGTAGGAGAAGGAGTCGCGGGCGATCTCGTTGCGCTCCCGCCCCTCCTTGGCCTTCGACAGCCGCCGCTCGGCCACGAGCGCGACCACGTCGAAGTAGAGCCACCAGAGAGCGCCGGCGACCGCGACGCCAAGCACGGCGGCCACTACGACCCCGAGGGCGATGCCGACCTGCGCCCCGACGCCGATGGCGACGATCGACTCGCCGAGCGCGATGATCACGATCAGCCCGTGGCGCTCGGCGAAGTGGCCGGGGACGAGCTTCCAGCCTTCGGATCCGAAGAGGTAGGGCCCGCCCATGTCCAGCAGCAGGGCCAGCGCCCAGAGGGCTCCCTGCAGGGCGCCGCTCGTAAACGAGGCGGCTACGAGCAGACCCACTCCGATCGCGGTGCTGCCGGCCAGCCCGGCGATCACCGAGCGCCTCAGCGCGGGGTCGTCACGGCTGGCCACGAGGAAGAGCAGGATGTGGTCGACGCGGACGGCGGCGTAGGCGCAGGCGAACAGGAGCCCGGAGCTCGCGAACGCCTTCGGAACGCAGAGGGCCACCACCAGCAGGCCGGCCATTGAGGCGAACATCGCCAGCCGCACCGTCCCCTCCTCGGGGTCGACGACGCTGGTCAGCCACGCGTAGCCGACCCACGACCACCAGAGGACGCCCAGCACGAGCATGCCCTTGGCCAACCCCTGCCACGTCGGCTCGTGCGCCATCAACGTCGTGCACTGGGTGATGGCGAGTACGAAGACGAGGTCGAAGAACAGCTCGAGCGGGGTTACGCGCTCGCCCTGGCGCAGCACGGCGGTGAGATGCGGCGCGCGGATGGCGGGGGCGACGCGACTTACCACTCGATCATCTTCGCAGCCTGGCTCGGGCCTCTGGACCGCCGCCGGCAGCCGAGCGCAGCGCGCCACCGGGGCGCGCGATGCGCGGGGTGTTAAAAGTGCAGGATGGCCCCGCGGGCACGGCTCTTCGCGATCACCGGCGACGCGGTCGCCCGGCTCTCCCTCTCCGACGGCCGGGTCGAGGAAGGGGAGCTCGCCCTCGAGGGGAGCGCGGCGCAGTGCGTGGCGGTCGATCCGAATGACTCGAATCGCGCCTACGTCGGCACCTTCGACGACGGCGTCTACGTCACCGACGACGGCGGGCTGAGCTGGCGCCAGGCGGCCGCCGGCCTCGGCGATCGGCGGGTGCTCGCCCTGGCGGTATCGCGCGCCCACACCGGAGCACGGGGCTCCGTCGCCTACGCGGGCACCGAGCCCAGCAACCTGTACCGCTCGGAGGATGGCGGGAGGAGCTGGCAGCTGCTGCCCGCGCTGCGCGAGCTGCCGAGCGAGCCGCACTGGTCCTTTCCGGGTCGGCCGTGGACGCACCACGTGCGCACCATCGCTCTCCACCCGACCGACCCCGACTGGCTCCTCGTCGGGATCGAGCTCGGCGGGGTGATGCGCTCGACCGATGGCGGGGCCTCGTGGGCCGACCACAACCGGGAGGCCCACAGCGACGCCCACGAGCTCCTAACCCATCCGGGCGCCCCCGACCGCGTCTACGAGGCGGCGGGGCAGGGAGTCGCCGTCTCGGACGATCGCGGAACGAGCTGGCGCCGGGTCGAGGAGGGCCTCGACCGTCGCTACGCGTGGGCCGCCGCCATCGACTACGCCGATCCCGACCTCTGGTACGTCGCGGTCAGCCGCGGTCCGTTCGCGGCGCACGGGAGAGGCGACGCTCAGGCCCGGATGTGGCGCTCCGCAGGGGCGGGATGGGCGCCGCTGCCCGCCTTCGGGAACGGCCCGGAGCTGCGGCGGATGCCCTACGCGCTGGCCACTCTGCCCGAGCGACCTCGGACCCTGGTCGCGGGGCTGCGCGGCGGGCGGCTGCTTTTGAGCGAGGACGCGGGCGAGAGCTGGAGGCAGCTCCCCGTCGAGCTGCCCGACCTCATCGACCTGGACGCTGCGCCCGCCTGACCCGGTCCAGAGCGGCGTCGCCGAGCACCTGCTTGAAGGCGATGGAGGCGGCACGCATCGCGAGCCTGAGGACCTGCAGCTGCTCGCCGAGCGGGCGATTCTCGAGGGTGGTGCCGCCGAGGTCGTCGATCCAGGGCCGGCGGGCGTTGCGCTCCCACTCCGCGCGCGCAGCGGCGGCGCTATTCACTGCCTGGCGCGCGAGCTCCGGGTCGAGGCCATGCCGCTCGAGGCCGTTGCGCTGGTCGAGCCAGCAGAGCATGCAGCGGTAGCCCAGCGCGAAGTCGTTCTCGCGCAGCGGCTGACCGAGGAAGCCCCCGAAGTGGCCGAGGAACTCGCCGGCGAGGAGCTCTCGCGCAGTCGTCGACCCGTCGGCGACCTCGGGGAGCACGAGCGGCGAGACGACGCTCACCGCAACCTCGCGCTTCCTCGAGAGACCGGTCGCCGCGTCGAGGGCGCTCCTGATCGCCTTTGCGAGCGGCGAGTCGGGCTCGCGGGTGGGCACCCGGACGTCATCGGGCGCGGTGAGCGCGGCCTTCTGCTCGGCGATACGCTCGGCCACCTCGGCGAGGGCGCGCTCGGCGTCGGGGCGCTCGCCGCTCAGGATCGAGACCAGCGTGTCCTCGACCTGGCGGGTCCAGGCGATGCGGGAGTTCGTCTTCTCGACCTCCCGAAGGTCGTCGTAGAGCCGCTGAACACGTAGGAGCTTCAGGGTGCGCAGGCCGGTCGTGGGCCACGTGGGGCTCGGTGTCGGCGTCGACCAGGCGTCGTTGCCGACCGTCGGGCGCGCCGGGTCGGGGCTGATCATCAGGTGAAGCCGGGCGGCGTCTCCGAGCGGGTCGTCCGGTGCCGAATCGAGCTCGTTGGTCAGCCCGAGCGCGCGGCCGAGCGGTTCGTTGTCGATCGTGCCGCCGTCCGTGTACCAGAGGAACCTCGACGGTGGAAAGCCCTCCACCCCGTTGCGCTCGTAGGCCGCCTGCACGTCGGCCGCCCCGCGATCGAGTCCCTGGGGCGGGAAGGCGGCGGCGTGCGCCCCCGAGGCGAGCGCGGCGTGGACCGGCCCGTTCTCCGCCGTGTACCAGTCGAGCGCCCGCGTGCCGTCGATCTGCCACTCCGCCCAGTCGAGATAGGTGCTCGCCTGTATCGGCGGCCCGCCGATCCGGCCGATCCGGTAGTCCAGGCCGCGCAGGCAGCCGAGCGCCATTTGGACCCGGATCGCGCTCCCCTGCGAGCGCTCGCGGTGCTCCTCCCCGCGGAGGAGCTCCGCGGCCCGGGCCCGGGTGTGCTCGACCGAGAGCGGCGACTCCTTGCCGTCGCGCAGCTCCGCCAGCTGCGGCGCCTCGACCCAGGCGCCGTACATCACGTCGATCGGGGCGAGACCCGCCACCAGGGCGCGCGCGGCCAGCAGGGCGGTGATCGAGCCGGCCGAGGCCCCGGACATCGCGTCGATCCGCAGCGCGTCGCGCTCGCGCTCGTTCACGCCCTGGGCCGCCGCCAGCAGCGCGGCGAGCACACCGCCCTCGTACGCGCCGAGCGATATGGCGCCCGAGATCGTCAGGCCGATGCGCAGTTGTCCCTCCGTCCCCGCTGCGATGCGGCCAGGCTAACGCCGAGCGGCAACCGGGATCAACCGCGCGCGGACTCGGCACACTTCAAGCGCATGGTCGCTCGGCTCATCGATCGCATCGACGCCGTCGCGGGGGGCGGGATCGAGGCGACGGTGCGGGCCCATCACCGCCGCCGGCTGCGCCGCATCGGGCGAATGGAGCAGCTCGACCCACCGGAGGGCGAGTCGCTGTGGGCGGCCGGAGAGCCACCTCCGCGCGCGGGGTGTGACCTCGAGGTCCTGGTCGACGGGGCGAACGCGCTGCCCCGCATCGCCGATGCGCTCAGCCACGCGCACTCGCACGTCCACCTAGCCGGCTGGCACTTGAGCCCCGACTTCCGGCTCACCCGCGGCGATAGCGCCCCGCCGCTGCGTGACATGCTCGCCGAGCTGGCCGAGCGGGTCGAGGTCCGCGTGCTCCTTTGGGCGGGAGCGCCGCTGCCGGTCTTCTCGCCCAAGCGCGGCCTCGTGCGGCGGGTGCGCGACGAGCTGACCCGGGGCACTCGGGTACGGTGCGCGCTCGACGCGCGGGAGCGGCCGATGCACTGCCATCACGAGAAGCTCGTCATCGTGGACGGCGAGGCGGCATTCGTGGGGGGCATCGACCTGACGTCGCTAGCGGGTGACCGCTTCGATACGAACGGTCACCCCGCGCGGGGGCGGCTCGGCTGGCACGACGCCGCCACCCACCTCCGAGGGCCGGCGGTGGGCGACGTCGCGAGCCACTTCGCGGCGCGCTGGCGGGAGGTCGACGGCGGCGCGGTCGAGGAAGCACGGGCTCCGCCGCCCGCGGGCGAGGTCGAGGTCCAGGTAG
Organism: Thermoleophilaceae bacterium; assembly: GCA_035639555.1. Lineage (GTDB taxonomy): Bacteria > Actinomycetota > Thermoleophilia > Solirubrobacterales > Thermoleophilaceae > DASQXU01. The sequence goes on along the minus strand of DASQXU010000233.1, from coordinate 4,003 downwards.
TGCGGACGGTGCCCGAGCACGTCTACGGGTTCCTGCCCCGCGGCGACTTTGGGATCTTCGAGGCCTACACCCGGGCCCTTCGATCGGCGCGGTCGCTCGTCTACCTGGAGAACCAGTTCCTGTGGTCCCCGGAGATAGTCGAGATCCTCGAGTCCAAGCTCCACGAGCCGCCCGGCGACGACTTCCGGCTCGTGCTGCTGCTCCCGGCGAAGCCGAACAACGGCGCAGACGACACCAGGGGACAGCTCGCCCGGCTCGCCGCGGCGGACGACGGCGCCGGGCGGTTCCTCGCCGCGACCGTCGCCGCCCGCAGCGGAGGCGAGACCGGCCCGCTCTACGTGCATGCCAAGGTCGGGATCGTCGACGACGCCTGGCTCACGATCGGGTCGGCCAACCTGAACGAGCACTCGCTGTTCAACGACTCCGAGATGAACGTCGTCACTCGCGACCGGCCGCTGGCGCGGGACACCCGGCTCCGGCTATGGGCGGAGCACCTCGAGCGGCCGGTCGAGGAGGTGGCGGGCCACCCGACCCGCGTGGTGGACGAGCTGTGGCGTCCGACCGCGACCGAGCAGCTCGAGCGGCGGCGGCGCGGACAGCCGGCCACCCACCGACTGCTCGAGCTGCCGGGCGTATCACGGCGCTCGCGGGCGGTGTTCGGTCCGTTGCAGGGCTTCCTCGTCGACGGCTGACCGCCGGATACCCGAGTCCGGGCCGCGCCTCGATCGACCTACCATCCCACCCCGGGTCGTCCTGCGACCCGAACTGGGACGGTACAGCGACTGAAGCGATCGCCGCCGAGCTGCGCCGGGTGGTTACACGTCCGACGTGGTTCAGCGCTGCTGCCAGCGACGGATCAAAAGCGGCACCAGGATGACGGCCCCGATCACGGCGATCGCGGCCACCCAGCCGATCGCGTGCGCAAGCGCGCGGAACAGCAGCCAGAGGATGAAGCCACGGCCGAGCGCGAGCAGGTGCGCCACCGCCGATAGATGGGCCATCGCTCGGCCGAGAGTAGCGACGCCACCAGGGCCCGCACGCCGGCTCGACTGCGGTTCGCTCGGAAACGCGCGGGGTATTCGCCAGGGCAGTACCGCGCGCCCGCTGCCCTCAGCTACCGAAGGAGATCAGATGACCGAGGATCGAAGCCCGAGTCAGGAGCCCGGCGACGAGCAGGCCGACGAGGCGGGGCTCGACGCAGCTCCTGAGGGGGCGTCCGCGCAAGCCCGTCCGGACGTGGAGGAGGACGGCGGGGACGAAGGCGCGAGCGAGGGGGATGACGAGGATCGCGAGTCGGGTCCCGGCGCTCGGTCCGGCTAGCGTCCGATGCTCAGGGCGCGAGCCGGAACGGCGGATACCGATCGGTGACCAGGATGACTGCATAACCGATCACCCGGTTATGCCACCGGCCCACGCCCTGGATGTAGTCGAAGATCCCCCGGGGATAGCGCCCGGTGAACAGGATCGCGAACCACGCGATGATCGCCAGCACGAACACGCCGATGTCGAGGAAGAAGAGGACGATGTAGTGCGGGATCGCCAGGAACCACTTCACTAGCGGCAGCCACCGGTTGAGCCCCTCGCGGGCGTCGGGATAGGGAATCTCGAGCCGCACCGCCTGATCCTCGTCCGTCGAGGGGTAGCGGTCGTCCATCAGCGTGAGGTACACGCCCACGCGGTTGGCGAAGCGCAGCAACTGCAGGTTCCAGTCGAACCACCAGCGCGGGTACTTCTGCCGAAACAGGATCATCAGCAGCGGGGGTACGAACAGGAGTCCGCCGGCTGCGGCGACGGTGACGGTCCGCGTTCCGGTGCTCCACTGCCAGGTCCCGCCGCCGATCGATCCGAGCAGGATGGCGATCGGGATCACCGTGAAGATCCGCAGCGCGGTGGTGAGACGGTCGAGATCGCGGTCGGGGTAGTCGACCGAGAAGCGGACGGGGTACGCGTCATTCATGCCACGCTCCTCCCTGAGGGGCCAGAGGTCGGGCAATCCTAGGCCGCCGTCCGGTCGCCAGCGTCGCCCGGCGCCGCGGGCGGCGGCTCCCTAGTCCCTGATCTCGTACCGCAACTCGACCATCCCGTTGTCCCGCGGGAGCACGCCGGCCAGCCGCATCGCGCCGCTCGGTAGGCGACGCGCGAAGAGCGGCTTGCCTTCGCCCAGCACCACGGGGACGATCGTCACTCGGACGTCGTCGAGCAACCCGTGGTCGGCGAACTGCGAGGCGACGTTGCCGCCGCCGACGACCCAGAGGTGCCCCGGCCCGGCCGACGCCACCATCTCGTCGTAGAGCTCGCGCACCGGCGCGTTCACGATCCGCACGTCGATCCCCTCGCCCTGGGGGACGGGCAGCGCTCGTGAGCTGAGGACCCAGCACGGCTTGCCCTTGTAGGGCCAGCCGATCCCCCTCTCCAGCTGGCCGAGGATGAACTCGTAGGTCACCGACCCGCTCACTAGCGCGCCGACGCCCTCGTAGAAGCTCTCGTAGCTGCCCTCGGTTGGCTCGACGCCGTCGCCCTCGTAGACGCCCTCGTACGTCGTCAGCCACTCGATGGTGTCGTCCGCCTCGGCGATGTGTCCATCGAGCGACGCGGCGCAGTAGTACTGGACCCTCGTCACCGCGATCACCCTACGCGCCCAGACGGAGGACGTCCGGTGGGTTGACAGGTGACCAAATGGTCACGTATTATCCCGTCACATGGATGAGGTGTTCAGGGCGCTCGCCGATCCAACCCGCCGGAGCCTGCTCGACGAACTGTTCAGGCGCGACGGGCAGACGCTCAGCGCACTCGAGCGGCGGTTGCCGATGACGCGCTTCGGCGTGATGAAGCACCTCAGGGTGCTCGAGGAGGCGGGGCTCGTGACGACCAAGCGGCGTGGTCGCGAGAAGCTGCACTTCCTGAACCCGGTCCCGATCCGGCTCATTCACGACCGGTGGGTGAGCAAGTACGCCGAGCCCTGGGCCGCGACGCTCAGCGGGCTCAAGGAACGACTGGAGGGCAACACGATGGAGAAGGTGTTCGAGATCTACATCAAGACGACCCCGGAGCGGCTCTGGGAGGCGATCACCGACCCCGAGATGAGGAGCAAGTACACCTTCGGCCTGGCCGTCGAGTTGGACTGGACCACGGGCTCCTCCTAGCCGGGGCGTGTCCCCGATGGCGCCGGGCCCGGTCATCGCCGGCGAAAACCTGGAGGTCGACCCGCCGCGCCGGCTCGTCCAGAGCTTCAACGCCCTGTGGAGCGACGACGTGAAGAGCGAGGGAACCTCGAGGGTGACCTGGGAGATCGAGGAGGTCGAGGACTCGTGCCGGCTGACCGTGACCCACGACCAGCTGCGCGAGGGGGCCAACGAGGAGCTCTACGGCGGCTGGATGATGATCCTCTCCGGCCTGAAGACGCTGCTCGAGACCGGCGAGACGCTCACGACCCCCGGCTCGCTGCGCTACGCCCAGCCCACGAGCGAGGAGGCCGCAAGCTGAGGCCTAGCCGCCCGTGATGGCCCGCCTGCAGCCGGCGAGGTCGACCGCGATCGGGCCGTCACTGCGGAACCTGACCCGGGCCGCGCAGCTCACGCGCGCACGGCGGACGTCGATGGTCGCGCCCGCGAGGTTGGTGGCCGTCACGTCGAGCTCGTCCCTGCGCCGAACCCGGCGGGCCCGGCCCCAGGTCCGGTACTGGCGGGTGTAGCGCACCGGGCCCAGGTAGCCGCCGGTGAGCGTCCCGGCGCCCACGAGCGTGGCCGGCGACGCCGGCGGGTCGGCGACCCCGAAGCCGCGCGAGATCACGTCGATCTCGCCCTCCGGGTCGCCGCCCGGCCGCACCGGCGCGGGGCGCCGAAGCCTCAGGCCCGAGACCCAGTACGCGTGGTCGCCGACGAGCCGCAGGTTGCGGTGGGTGCGCGCCGCATCGAGCATGTAGGTGACGTGGGGCGGGTCGCGGTGCACACGGGCCTTCCCGAGGAACGCCGCGGCCGGGGCGCTCGAGTCGTTGGCGGCGAGC
>DASQXU010000232.1:0-3568 GCA_035639555.1 Thermoleophilaceae bacterium | reverse complement strand
GCCCGCCGAGCGCCCACACGAGGAACGTCCGGTCGACCCGGCTCACGACCGGGTCGGCGAGCAGGTCGGGCGCGTAGCGCGCGCGCCGCCCGCGCTGGGTGTGGCTGAACAGCCACCCGATGTGCGCGTGCAACAGCCCGCCCAGCGCGCCGCGCCAGCCCCGGCCGTGGTCGACGTGCGGGCTGTGCGGGTCGCCCTCCCGATCGGCGAACGCGTGATGCTTGCGGTGGTCGACCACCCAGGAGATGACCGGGCCCTCGATCGCGGCCGAGCCGAGGATCGCCAGCGCCGCGCGGATCGGGCCCGTGGTCTTGAAGGCGCGGTGGGTGAGCAGGCGGTGAAAGCCCACCGTCACGCCCAGCCCGGTGAGCACGTACAGCAGCAGGAATACGAAGATGTCGTTCCAGCCCAGCAGGCTGGCCCAGAGCTGCCAGCCAACGAGGAAGAGGCTGAGGATTGGGACCGCGGTCACGACCCCGGTGATGATCCGGTCGCGCCGCTCGTTGACAACGGGCTCGACGTCGTCGACGGCCGCGGGTCCGGGCACGGCGCCGCAGTCTAGAGCGCCGATGCCGTCACGACGGAGCGGTAGGCGGGCTACTCGCGCGGCACGGGCCTTCTCGGTCCCTCGAGGGTTTCAATACGGCATCTGCGCGATCGGGGACGTCTCCCTCGCGAGCTGATCATGACGCACGGCTGGCCCGGCTCGGTCGTCGAGCTTCTCGACACCGTCGGCCCGCTGACGGATCCGACCGCCCACGGTGGCACTCCTGAGGACGCCTTCCACCTGGTGGTGCCGTCCTTGCCCGGCTACGGCTTCTCCGGCCAGCCCACCGAGCTTGGCTGGGATGCCGGCCGCACCGCACGCGCGTGGGTCGAGCTGATGGGCCGCCTTGGCTACACCCACTACGTCGCCCAGGGTGGCGACCTCGGCGCCGCCGTCACGGACGCGATGGGCCGCCAAGCGCCCGAGGGCCTGCTCGGCATCCACCTCAACCTGCTCGCCGGGGCGCTCGGTCGCCCAGACCTCCCGACGGAGTCCGACAAGGAACGCGCGGCACGCCAAGCGGTCAACACGTTCAGAGCCGAGGGCTTCGGCTACTTCCTGGAACAATCAACCCGGCCGCAGACGATCGGCTACTCCACGCTCGACTCCCCCGTGGGGCTGGCGGCCTGGCTGCTGGACCACGACACGGACAGCTACTACAAGATCTCCCGCGCGTTCGTCGACGGCGAGCCCGTGGGCAACCTCACCCGGGACAACGTCCTCGACAACATCACGCTCTACTGGCTCACGGGCACCGGCGCCTCAGCCGCTCGGTGGTACTGGGACTGGGGGCGGGCCCAGGCCGCAGCCCAGGCGGCCGGCCAGGCCCCTCCCCCGATCTCCGCCGCGGTCGGCTTCACGACCTTCCCGGGCGAGATCTTCGCTGCCCCGCGCAGCTGGGTCGAGACGGTCTACCCGAATCTCTCGTACTTCAACGAGGTCGACCGCGGCGGCCACTTCGCCGCCTGGGAGGAACCTCAACTGTTCTCCACCGAGGTGCGGGCTGCATTCAGGTCATTGCGCTCCTGAGCTGCTCGCGCACGGAGATACCGCCAGCGCCACGTACCAACCCGTACGGCTCCCGCCAGGAGGACCCCATGCCCATGCATACTGCCGATCTCTTCCTCGTCGACGAGCTCGACGACGTCGGACGGACGAGCGCGCTCGCGGAAGGCCAGCTGACCGCGCTTCGCGCCGTCGCCGACTGGATCCAGAGTTTCGTCGTCAAGCCCCACGAGGACATCGGCCGCACCGGGCCTGTCTGTCCGTACGTACCGGGAGCCTTGGAACGCAGGAAGCTCTGGCTCGCTCCGGAGCAGGTCGGAGACGGCGACGTGTCGGACGTCGTGGAACTCATGACGGGCTACCGGAAACTGTTTCTGGACGCTCAACCTCCCGACGGCGAGGACTCCGGCCGTGCGGCGATCATCGTCGTGTTCACGGACCTCTCAGCCCGCCATGCCCGAGGTCTCTTCGACGAGGTCCTGCAGCAGGTCGCCGTTCCATCGTACGAGGAAGACGGGATTGTGTTCGGGCCGTTCTACGAGGGTCACGAGGGGCCTGCGATCTACAACTCCGATTTCCGGCCGTTCAGATCGCCCGTCCCCTTCATGTTCGTGCGGCATGGGGTCGTCAGCGACTGGAAGTTCTTCCTGGACAAGGAAGACTGGTTCAGCCTGTATGCGCGCCGCTTCGGAGAATCCGCAGTCCACGCTCTCGGTGAGGAACTGCGCCGCCTGCCCTGGCGCGTGGCCCGCGGCTGACCCCGCAGCTCCGGACGCGATCAGGCCGCGCCAGCTCGTCCTGGCGGTCGGCGATCTTCAGCCAGGGCTGCGACTCGACCAGTCCTCGACGGGACGCCGCCCGGTGGCCCGCAGAAGCTGTCGACCCGCACAACGCCGGGGCTTTTCTCCGTTCAGCGCGTCAGGGCCGAGGCGGGAGCGGCAGTCCCGTGACGGCGGCCAGCCGGTCCGCCTCGTGGCGCAGTCGCCGAGCGCGCTCGTGCTGGCCGGCCCGCTCGTAGACCCAGGCCGCGCTTTGCCGCTCGTCCATCTCGGCGCGGACCAGGTGCTCGATGCCGGCTGACCGACGCCGGCATCGAGCACGGACAGGTCACCGATCTGCCGCCGTTCGGACTGGTCATCCTGTCCGTGCAGGACCCGGACGGCATCAACCTCGAGTTCGCCGCTCCGCGCCCGGGCTGATCCACGACCCCGGACGCCTCGGTGTGCGGGTCAGCCCTGCGCGAGCTCCGCGACGTCCTGCCATTCGCGCCACGTGGCGAGCCGCGAAGCGTAGTCCTGCTCGGCGATGCCGAGCGGGGCAGAGCCGAAGAAGCAGCGCAGCGGTGGGTTCTCGGCGTCGACGATGCGAAGCACCGCGGCGGCGCTGGCCTTGGGGTCGCCGGGCGTCGAGTTGCGCTGCTTGCGCTGTGTCTGGGCCTTCTCGTGGAAGTCGGCGTAGTCCGGCAGCTGTTCCGAGTGCTTGGCCGACGAGCCGGCCCAGTCGGTGGAGAACCCGCCCGGCTCGATCAGCGTGACCTTGATGCCGAAGTCGGCGACTTCCTGCGCGAGCGACTGGCTCATGCCCTCGAGCGCCCACTTCGAGGCGTGGTAGATCCCGACCAGCGGGAACGCCGAGATGCCGCCGATCGAGGAGACCTGCAGGATGTGGCCGCTGCGCTGCTCGCGCAGGATCGGCAGGGCGGCCTGGGTGACCCACAGAGCTCCGAACAGGTTGGTCTCGAGCTGCGCGCGGGCCTCGTCCTCGGTCAGCTCCTCGACCAGCCCGAAGTGCCCGTAGCCGGCGTTGTTGACGACGACGTCCAGGCGGCCGAAGTGCTCGTGGGCACGCTGCACGGCGGCGAAGTCGGCAGCGCGATCGGTGACGTCCAGGTGCAGTGGCAGGAAGCGGTCGCCGTACTCGTCCGCGAGGTCTTCCAGGGTGGACGTGTCGCGGGCGGTGGCGGCCACCGAGTCGCCGCGCTCGAGGGCCGCGATCGCCCACTCGCGGCCGAAGCCA
>DASQXU010000231.1:0-5177 GCA_035639555.1 Thermoleophilaceae bacterium | reverse complement strand
CCGCCGGTAGCTCGACGACCATCGCAGTGTCCCCCGGGAACCCATGGTTCTGCCAGCCGGTGGCGGTCCCCGGGTAGTGGGGCAGACGGCGGAGGCGCAGGCCCGAGCGGCGGGAGTAGAGCCGCTGCAGCGCGAGATCGCCGCCGCCCCTGACGACGATCCCCAAGTGCTGGTGGTACCAGACGGTGATCCGCGGTCGGAGGCGCCGGATCAGCGCCGCGGCGGCCCGGCTCTCCGGCTCGGAGAGCGGGTGCGGGCCCGGGTAGTAGGTGTCGAACGGCCGTCCGCCGCCCCGCCAGCCGACCGGGAAGTTGCGGTTGAGGTCGACCCCGTGGGCGTTCTGGCGCCGCCGGGCCGCGGCGCCGTCGGGGTTGACGGTGTCGACCAGCCAGAGCTGCACATCCCGCGGAGGATGCGCGCGCCGGAGCCGGCGGACGATCGCCTCGCCCGCCAGCTCGTCGCCGTGGATCGCCCCGACGACGAGCACGCAGATCGGCGCGCGCGGGCTCCCCACCCGGAGCGCCCGGATCGGCCTTCCCTGGACCGAGCGGCCCGCGAGCGTCGACCCGGCGGCGGCGACCGCGGCGGCGCAGACGAGCAGAGCGAGCACGGCTGCCCTCCGGCGGGTCACGGCGCGCAGTATGGCGGCGTTGATTGCCGCTTGGAGACGGCGGGTAGTGACTGCTCGTGGTCGAGCGCAACTCGCCGGACAGCCCGATCCGCACCGTCGCGGTCCTCGGCACCGGCATCATGGGCGCGCCGATCGCCCGCAACCTGGCGGGCGCCGGGCTCGAGGTGCGGGCGTGGAACCGAACCGCGGAGAGGGCGTGGCCGCTCGCCGACCAGGGCATCGCGGTGGCGGCGAGCGCGGCCGAGGCGGTGACCGGGGCCGACGCCGTGCTGACCATGCTCGCCGACGGATCGGCGGTCGAGGCGGTCATGGGCTCCGAGGGGCGGGCGCTCGAGGCGACCGGCGACGGGGCGGTCTGGCTGCAGGCGAGCACGGTGGGGATCGACTCGACCGGCCGGCTCGCGCGCATGGCCGACGAGCGCGGCGTCCCGTTCGCCGACATGCCCGTGCTCGGCACGAAGGAGCCGGCCGAGCAGGGGCAGCTCGTGGTGCTCGGGTCGGGCCCCGAGGGGCTTCAGGAGCGGTGCCGGCCGGTTCTCGAGCCGATCGCCTCGCGCACCTACTGGCTTGGCCCCGTCGGCGCGGGCACCCGGATGAAGCTGGTGCTGAACGGGTGGCTGCTCACGCTCGTCGCCGGCCTCGCCGAGACCGTCTCCTTAGCCGAGGCGCTCGGCGTCGACCCGCACCGCTTCCTCGAGGTGATCGACGGCGGCCCGGTGGGGCCGCCGTACGCCAAGCTCAAGGGCAACATGATGATCGAGCGGTCCTTCGAGCCGAGCTTCCCGCTCAGGCTGGCCGAGAAGGACGCGACCCTCGTGCTCGACGCCGCGGCGGCGGCCGGGCTTCGCCTCGAGCTGGACGAGGCTGTGCGCCGCGCCCTGGCGCGCGCGGACGAGCTCGGCTACGGGGACGCCGACCTCGCCGCCGTGTTCTGCGGCGTGGTCCGCGCCCGCGGATAGATTCGCGCTCCAATGAGCGCCGAAGTCGCCGCACGCGCGGCCGAGCACGGCCGCTTCGCGATCGACACCGAGTTCGTGGCCGAGCGCCGCTACCAGGCGATGCTGTGCCTGGCGCAGGTCGCCGTGCCCGACCCGGGCGCCGCCGACGGTGTGCGCACCGAGGTGCTCGACCCGCTCGACGGCCTCGACCCCCGGCCGCTCGCCGCGGCCCTGGCCGACCCCGCGATCGAGGTCGTCCTCCACGCCGGCCGCCAGGACGTGGCGATCCTGCGCCGGAGCTGGGCCACGGAGGTGCGCAACATCTTCGACACCCAGGTCGCGGCGGGGTTCGTCGGCTTCGGACTGCAGGAGGGGTACGAGTCGCTCGTCCGCAAGCTGCTCGGGGTGCGGCTCCGGGGCTCCGAGGGGTTCACCCGCTGGGACCGTCGCCCGCTGACCAAGGCTCAGCTCGCCTACGCGCGTGACGACGCCCGGCTGCTGCTGGCCCTCGGCGACGCGCTCGAGGAGCGGCTGCGCGAGGCCGGCCGCCTCGAGTGGGCACGCGAGGAGTCCCGAGCCCTCGAGGCGGCGAGCGACGAGCGCGACCCCGACCGGCTGTACGAGCGCCTGCCCCGGCTCAGGCGCCTCGAGGCGACCCAGCGGGCGGTGGCCCGGGAGCTCGTGGCCTGGCGGGAGGCGACCGCGCGGGCCGTGGACCGGCCAGCCGCATCGGTGCTGCCCGACCACGCCGTGGTCGAGGTCGCCCGCCAGCTTCCCCGCGACCGGCCCGGGCTCGAGCAGATCCGCGGCCTCCCGGCCCAGACGCTCAGGCGCCGCGGCGACGAGCTGGTCGCCGCGGTGGCCCGCGGGCGGCAGGCGGAGCCGCCCCCGCCGCCGCCGGAACCGGGCCGCAGGGACCGCTGGGACGGACCCCTCATGGCGCTGGCCGGCGCGCTCGTCCGCCAACGCTCGCTCGAGAGCGGCGTGGCCGCGGAGCTGATCGCCACCCAGTCGGAGCTCGGCACGCTCGTGGCCGCGGTGCGCGAGAGCCGGGAGCCGAGCGGGTCGCGGGTGGTGGGGGGCTGGCGGCGCCGGCTGGTCGGCGCGGAGCTGCTCGAGCTGCTCGCCGGGCGGCGGACGCTCAGCGTGGACCGGGGCAGGCTCAGGGTCTCGGGATGAGCGCCTCGCCCGCACTCCGGCAGGAGCTCCGGCCGGCCCGTGGCGAGCCGGAGGGAGCGCTCGTCCTGCTCCACGGCCGCGGCACCGACGAGCTCGACCTGCTCCCTCTGATCGACGAGCTCGACCCCGAGGAGCGGCTCGTCGGGGTCACGCCGCGCGGCCCGCTCTCGCTACCGCCCGGGGGCGCCCATTGGTACGTGGTGGAGCGCGTCGGCTTCCCGCACGCGTCGAGCTTCCACCAGAGCTACGCGCTGCTCGCCGGCTGGCTCGAGGGGTTGCCGCAGACGACCGGCGTGCCCTGGTCGCGCACGGTCGTGGGTGGCTTCTCCCAGGGCGCGGTGATGTCCTACGCCCTTGCTCTCGGGGCCGGTCGCCCGTCGCCCGCGGGCATCCTGGCGCTGAGCGGCTTCATCCCCACCGTGCCCGGCTTCGAGCTCGAGCTCGATGGCCGCGCCGGCCTGCCCGTCGCCATCGGGCACGGCACGTTCGACCCGGTGATCGGGGTCGAGTTCGGGCGAAGCGCGCGCGAGCGCCTCGAGACGGCCGGGCTCCGCGTGACCTACCGCGAGTACCCGCTTCCGCACGCCGTCGACCCCCGCTTCCTCGCCGAGCTGCGCCCGTGGCTGATGGACGCGATCGCCGGGGAGGCCTCCGGACGAGCGCGGGCCGGGTAGGGGCCGCGGGGCGTGACTATCCTCGAACGTGCAGAGCGCGGGAGTACCGATGATGAGCAGCCAGGCGGCCCAGCTACCGGCGGCGAAGCACCTCGAGGTGTGGACCAGGCTCATGGCCGTCCACGGCGCGCTCGCTCGCGAGCTCGAGCAGGACCTCACACACGAGCACGGGCTCACGCTGAGCGACTACCAGGTGCTCGCGCGGCTCGCCGCGGCTCCGGGCGGGCGCCTCCGGCCGGTCGAGCTCTCGCGCGCGGTGCTGCTAACCCGCTCCGGCATAACGCGGCTGGTCCATGGCCTCGAGGAGGCCGGCCTCGTACGACGGGTGGACTGCTCGAACGACCGCCGCGGCACCTGGGTGGAGTTGACCGACGCCGGCCGCCGGGCGCTGCGCCGGGCGACGAACACGCACCTGGCCGGCATCGAGGCGCGGTTCACCCGCCAGCTCAGCCCGGAGGAGCTCGACCTGCTCGGCGACCTGCTCGCGCGGCTTCCCGGTCGGGCCGCCGCGGACGGACGTCGCTCGGTCGGTTCCTCCGTCTGATGCTCGGACTTCCCGCCGGGGTCCGGGCCTGCCTCTTCGACCTCGACGGAGTGCTGACCCAGACCGCCAAGGTCCACGCCGCCGCCTGGAAGGAGATGTTCGACGCTTTCCTGCGCCGGCGGGCCCTGCGCACCGGGGAAGAGCTGAGGCTCTTCGACCCGGTGCACGACTACGACGAGTACGTCGACGGGAAACCGCGCTACGACGGCGTACGGTCCTTCCTCGCCTCCCGCGGGATCGAGCTCCCCCAGGGCAGTCCCGACGACCCCCCCGAGGCCGACACGATCGACGGCCTCGGCAACCGCAAGAACGAGATCGTGCTTCAGATGATCCACGAGCACGGCGTCGAGGCGTACTCGGGGTCGGTCCGCTACGTCCACGCCGCGCGCGAGGCCGGCCTGCGGCGCGCGGTCGTGTCCTCGAGCACCAACTGCCGCGACGTGCTGGAGGCCGCCGGGATCGGGAACCTGTTCGAGGAGCGCATCGACGGCGTGGTCGCCGAGCGCGAGGAGCTCCGGGGAAAGCCAGCGCCGGACACCTTTTTCGCGGGCGCGCGCGCGCTCGGGGTCGCCCCGGCCGAGGCCGCGGTGTTCGAAGACGCGCTCGCCGGGGTGGAGGCCGGACGCGCCGGAAGCTTCGGCTTCGTGGTCGGAGTGGACCGGGTCGGCCAGGCGGACGCCCTCCGCGAGCACGGGGCCGACGTGGTGGTGCGGGACCTGGCCGAGCTGCTCGAGCGGGCGTGATCGACCATGCCGCCTTCCCGGTGGACCCCCACTCGCTCCGCGAGGAGCGCCTGGACCTCGACGTGCTGGCCCAGAGCGAGTCGGTCCTCGCGCTCGCCAACGGACACATCGGGCTGCGGGCGAACCTCGACGAGGGTGAGCCGTCGGCGCTGCCCGGCAGCTACCTGAACGGCTTCTACGAGGTCCGCCCGCTCCCCTACGCCGAGGCGGGCTACGGCTACCCGGAGGCCGGGCAGACGGTGGTCAACGTCACCAACGGCAAGCTCATGCGGCTGCTCGTCGACGACGAGCCGTTCGACGTCCGCTACGGGGAGCTGCGCTCGCACCGGCGGAGGCTCGACTTCCGCGCCGGGGTGCTCGAGCGCCGGGTCGAATGGGTGTCGCCGGTCGGGCAGGCGGTCCGGGTCTCCTCCACGCGGCTCGTGTCGTTCGTGCAGCGGGCGGTGGCGGCGATCCTCTACGAGGTCG
>DASQXU010000230.1:0-8993 GCA_035639555.1 Thermoleophilaceae bacterium | reverse complement strand
CACCGGCGCGCTCATGCGACCTCCCTAGCGAGGTCGGCGCCGCCGGGCGTGGCCGCCCGCCGGCGACCGGGGAGGCGGCCCTCCGCGGCGAGCCACGACCCGCCGACGATCAGGACGAGCCCCGCGGCGGTCCCGACCGTGAAGCTCTCGCCCAGGAGGCTCACGCCGTAGACCACGGCGAACCCGGGTGCCACGTAGGCGACGAGCGAGGCCTTGGCCGGGCCCTCCGTCGCGATCAGCGTGTAGAAGATCCAGAACGCGACGCCGGTGCCGATGAGGCCGAGCGCGGCGACCGCCGCCGCCGGGCCGAGGGCCGGCGCCGAGCCGGGCAGCGAGGCCGCGGCGAACGGCGCGGTGAGCAGCGCGCTGGCCGACATCGTCGCCGCGCTCACCCCGAGCGGGGCGAGCCCCGAGAGCCGGTGCTTGAGGTAGAAGCCGCCGAGCGCGTAGCCGAGCCCGGCGAGCACGACCATCAGCCCGCCGAGGAGCGCGGCCACCCCGCCCCCCGCGTCTACCCCGAGTAGCAGCACCACGCCGGCGATCCCGAGGACGATGCCCAGGAGGTTGAGCCCGTGGGAGCGCTCGTCGTGGTCGACCCTGATGGCGAGGAGCGCGGTGAAGATCGGTGCGGTGGCCACCAGGATGCCCGCGAGCGATGAGCTGATGTGGCGCTCGCCGAAGGTGATCAGCAGAAAGGGGCCGGCGACCTGGACCAGGGCGAGCACCGTGATCTCGGACAGCCGCCGGCGCAGGCCGGCGAGCGCCCCCATGCGCGCGGCGAGCGCGAGCAGCGCCAGGGCGGCGAGCGCGGTGCGACCGAAGACGATGACCGCCGGGGCGAAGTCGCGGAGCCCGATCTTGATGAGCAGGTACGAAGCGCCCCAGACGGCGGACAGCACGGCGAAGAGGACCCAGGAGCGGCGGCTCATTCCCTGATCAGACGCGCCGGCCGCCGCTTCTGTGAGGTCGCCTCCACTCCCAGCAGGATGCCAGCCGGCGCCTATCAGCGCAAACACTCTTTCCGACCACTGCGATAAGCTCCGCTTATGCTCGACGTGCGGCGCTTGAAGGTGCTCCGCGAAGTCGCCGCGAGGGGGTCGTTCTCGGCGGCGGCCGACTCCCTGTCGTTCACCCAATCCGCGGTGAGCCAGCACGTGGCCGCGCTGGAACGCGAGACCGGCAGCACGCTGCTCGAGCGGGGACCGCGCGGCATCCGCCTGACCGACGCCGGGCGCGCGCTCGTGGCCCACGCCGACGCGATCCTCGCCCGCATCGACGACGCGGAGGAGGAGCTGGCCGCGATCGCGGGGCTGCGCGGCGGCCGCCTGCGGCTGGCGTGCTTCCAGAGCGCCGGCGCGACGCTCGTGCCCCAGGCCGTCGCCGCCTTCCACAAGCGGCACCCGCAGGTGGAGCTCGGCATGATCGAGGCCGAGCCGGACGAGGCCGGCGCTCGCCTGCGGGCCGGGGACATCGACCTCGCGCTGGTCTACGACTTCGAGGAGATCCCAGGCATGCTCGACGCCGGGCTCGAGCTCACCCACCTCACCGACGACGTCTACGACGCCATCCTCCCCGCCGACCACGCGCTCGCCGCTCGCAAGAGCGTGCGCCTCCGCGATCTATCCGAGGCCTCCTGGATCGCCTCGAGCGAGCCCTGCGGCTGCCGGAAGATCACCGAGCACGCCTGCCGCGCCGCCGGCTTCACCCCGCGCATCGCCTTCGAGTACGACGAGACCCTCGCCGCCCAGGCGCTGGTCGCCGCCGGAGTCGGGGTCGCGGTCATGCCGCAGCTCGCCCTGAGCGTGGTCCACCCCGGCGTGGTGGCGCTGCCCCTCGGCCCGGACGCGCCTGTGCGCCGGGTGTGGGCGGCCCGGGTGGCGGAGGCGTACCGCTCGCCGGCGAGCGAGGCGATGCTCCAGATCCTCCGCGACGTCGCCGAGAACTTCGGCGGCGCCCGGCTCGAGCGGGTCGCGTAGGCTCGCGGCGCGGCCGGGTCAAAAGACGCCGCCCGGCGCCACGGGCGTGTAACGGGCGTGCGACAAATCGCTCCGGGGGGCCCACGGTGGAGCCGCCGTGGCCCAGACTGCGGCAATGGCCCGGGCCAAGCGTGCCGAACTCGGCCCACGGGGGGCGACGAACGACCTGGGCCGCCTTGAGCACGAAGGTCGTGCCAACGACGCCACGGCCCCGGCCGGCGCCGAGCTGGGCCGCGTTCGGCACCCGGCCATGCGCGGCGATCCCGCCCTCGCCCGCCTCGCCGCCGCCCAGCGGGGGGTCGTGACCCTCGCCCAGCTGCGGGCATGCGGGCTCGGTCGCGGGGCGATCCGCCACCGCGTCGCGGCGCGGGCGGCTGCACCGCCTGCACCGCGGGGTCTACCTGGTCGGGCATCCGCTGCCGCCGCCGCTCGCGCTCGAGGCTGCCGCGGTGCTCGCCTGCGACCTCGGGGCGGTGCTGAGCCACCGCTCGGCCGCTTCGCTGTGGGGCCTGCACCCGGCGGCCGGCGGCCCGGTCGAGGTGACGACGCCCGCCCGCGGTCGGCGCGGCGGCGCCGGGCTGCGCGTCCATCGAGTGCGGGCCCTCAATCCCCGTGACGTCCGCCGGCGCTTCGGGCTGCCACTCACCGCGCCGGCCCGCACGCTGCTCGACCTCGCCGAGCTAATCGACCCCGACGCGCTCCGGCGCGCGGTGGAGGAGGGCCAGCTCCGGCGCCTGACCCGCCCGGCCGAGCTCCGGGCGCTGCTCGATCGCTCCCCCGGCCGCCGCGGGGCGGGCGCCCTCGCCGCGGTGCTCGCGGCCGACGCCGCCCCGGCGCTCACCCGCTCGCAGGCTGAGGAGCGCCTGCTCGCGCTGCTGCGGGCCGCCGAGCTGCCGCCGACCGCCGTAAACGCACGGCTCGGCGGCCACGAGGTCGACCTGCTGTGGGCGGCGCAGCGGCTCGTCGTGGAGGTCGACGGCTTCGCCTACCACGGCGGCCGGGCGGCGTTCGAGCGCGACCGCCTGCGCGACGCCGAGCTCCAGGCCGCGGGCTACCGGTGGTCAGGGTTACCTAGCGCCAGCTCGTCGAGCGCCCCGAGGCCCTCATCGCCCGCCTGGCACAGGCGCTCGCTCGCTCCTAGAGGCGGCGGCCGAGGCGCTCGCGCGCTCCTAGGCGGCCTCCCCGGCGCCGATCGGCCCCAGCTCCAGGCCCGCCGCGGCGACGGCCTCGGCGATCGCCGGCAGCGAATCGGCGGTTGGGCGGGCGCTCGGCCGGTAGGCGTAGCGGGCGGAGTCGTGCAGCAGCACGATCAGGCCCGGAGCGAGGTCCCGGGCAACGAGGTCAGCGATCCGATCGGCGGGGATAGCCTCCCAGTCGCCGCCCCACGCCGACCAGTAGACGGGCTCGAGGCCGGCCTCCCGGGCGGCGGCGTAGGAGGCCTCGCTGAAGCGACCGTAGGGCGGCCGGCAGAGTCCGGGACGACTGCCGGCGGCGGCCTCCAGGGTGGCGAGCGCGCGCCCGAGGTCCTCGCGCGCCTCGTCGGCGCCGAGCTCGTCGTGCTCGACGTGGCGGAAGCAGTGGAGCCCCACCTCGTGCCCGCGGACTGCGACCTCGCGGGCCAGCGAGCGGTGCGCCGCCACCTGCTCGCCGACCAGGAAGAAGGTGGCCCGGGCGCCCGCCCGCTCGAGCGCCTCGAGCACGGCCGGGGTGGCGTCCGGATCGGGCCCGTCGTCGAAGGTCAGCGCGACCCTCCCCGCGGGCGGATCGAGCCGCTCGCGAGCCGGGAAGCGACGCCAGCGCCGCAGCGTCTCGACCTGCTCCCCGAAGCTCGGCATCCGCGGTTCACACTCGACCCTGCTCGCGCTGCTCCCCGGCGCGCAGGAGCCGCTCGCGGAGCTCTCCCTCCTCCTCGGGGGACGGGTCGAAGCGGCCGGGGTCGGGGAGGCGGTCGAGCCCCGAGAGGCCGAACAGCCGCTCGAACAGCTCGGTGGTCCGGTAGAGCACGGCGCCGAAGCGCGAGCGCCCGGCCTCGTCGATCAGGCCGCGCTCGAGCAGCGTCCCCACCGCCGACTCCGAGGCCACCCCGCGGATCCGCGCGATCTCCGGGCGGGAGACCGGCTGCAGGTAGGCGACGATCGCGAGGCACTCGGCCTGGGCCTGGGTCAGGGGCGGCGTGCGCGGCCTGGCCAGCAGCCTTCGGGCCGCGCGCTCGGCGACCGGATCGGTGGCCAGCGTGAACCCCCCGGCCAGCTCGCGCAGGACGACCCCGCGGTAACCCTCGGCGTAGTGCTCGCGCAGGCGGGCAAGCGCCTCGACCACCTCGCCCTCCCCCGCCTCGCACGCGTCGGCCAGCCGCTCGACCGACACGGGCTCGGAGGAGAGAAACAGCAGCGCCTCGACCGTCCGGACGAGGTCCCTCACCCGGCCGCCCTCACGGTGATCGGCCCGAACGGCACCTCCTGCTCGAAGCGGGCCTCGCCGGCCTTGTAGAGCTCGAGCAGGGCGAACAGGGTGACCGCCTCGGTGAGCCGGTCGGCCCCGGCGACCGCCTCGTCGAAGGAGAAGCCCCCCCGCCGCGCGATCAGCTCGCGCAGGTGGCGTAGCCGCTGCTCGACCGAAACCGCGGCGCGGGCCACATGGCGCAGGTCGAGCGGCGGGGGCGTGCGCAACAGCCCGCCGAGCGCTTCGCCGAGCAGACCCGGGTCGTACACCGGCTCGGCCGCCTCGAGCGCCACCTGGCGGAGCGCCGGCGGCAGCGGCGCCTCGCGGTAGCGGAAGCCCTCCTCGGCGGCCAGTCGCTCGCCCAGGAAGGCCGCCGCTCCGCGGTAGCGGCGGTACTCGAGCATGCGCGCGACCAGTTCCTCGGCCGCCTGGTCCGGCTCGAGGTCGAGTCCCTCTTCCTCGTCGGCCGGCAGCATCAGCCGGGACTTGAGCTCGAGCAGGGCGGCGATCAGGAGGAGGAACTCGGTGGTGGCGTCGAGGTCGAGCTGCCGGCTCTCCTCCAGGCGGTCGACGTAGGCGAGCACCACGTCGGCCAGGTCGACCTCGAGCAGGTCGATCTCCTCGCTCAAGACGAGGGTCAGGAGGAGGTCGAACGGGCCTTGGAAGACCTCGAGATCGAGGTCGAGGCTTGTGAGCGCCACCACCGGTCAGCCTAGACGCGGGCCCCGACGGGAGCCCCGATGCCCATCGCGTCGCGCACCTCGACCATCGTCTCGGAGGCGAGCGCGCGCGCCCGCTCGGCCCCATCCCGCAGCACCGCCTCGAGCGAGGCCTCGTCGGGCCGCAGCTCGCGGTAGCGCTCGCGCACCGGGGCGAGGAAGTCGGCCACCGCGTCGGCCACCGCGCGCTTGAACACGCCGTATCCCTGGCCGTCGAACTCGCGCTCGACCTGGGTGGGGTCGGCGCCCCTGGCGACGGCCATGATCTCGACCAGGTTCGAGACGCCGGGCTTGTCCGGGCGACGCACGATCTCGGTGCCGGAGTCGGTGACCGCGCGGCCGAGCTTCGTGCGGATGGCGTCCGGCTCGTCGTCGACGTAGATCAGCCCGGCCTCGCTGCCGTAGGTCGTCGACATCTTGGCCGTCGGGTCCTTGAGGTCCATGATCCGTGCCCCCACCTCGGGGATCCGGTGGCGGGGGAGCGGGAAGACCTCGGCGTAGGTCGCGTTGAAGCGCTCGGCGATGTCGCGGGTGAGCTCGAGGTGCTGGCGCTGGTCGTCGCCGACCGGCACCTCGTCGGTCTTGTAGGCGAGGATGTCGGCGGCCTGGAGCACCGGGTAGAGGAAGAGGCTCGCCCGCACGAGCTCGCGCTCGCGGGCCGACTTGTCCTTGAACTGGTGCATGCGGGTGAGCTCGCCGTAGGCGGTGACCGAGGAGAGCAGCCAGCAGAGCTCGGCGTGCTCCTTGACGTCGGACTGGCGGAAGAGGATGCAGCGCGCCGGGTCGAGCCCCGCGGCCAGCAGCATCGCCGTGGTGTCGAGCACGTGGCTGCGGAGCGCGCGCGGGTCGTAGGGCACGCTCGTCGCGTGCAGGTCGACCACGCAGTAGATCGCCGGGTCACCGCGGTCCTGGCCGTCGACGTACTGCCGGATCGCGCCGATGTAGTTGCCGAGGTGCTTTCGGCCGGTGGGCTGGATGCCGCTGAAGATGCGCACGGGCGGCAGTCTAGGCGCCGCTGGCGCGGCTCAGCCGCGCTCCAGGCTCAGCCCGAGCTGCCGGCCGGCTCCCGCTCGGGCGCCCGCAGCTCGACGACCTCGAGCCCGCCCTCCTCGAGGCGCTTTCGCAGCACCTTCTTGTCGAACTTGCCGACGCTGGTCTTCGGCACCTCCTCGATGTACGCGATGGCGTCCGGCCGCCACCAGGTGGCCACCCGGCCGCCGAGGTGCTCGAGGAGCTCGTCGGGCTCGGCCTGCGCGCCCTCCTCGAGCACGACGCAGGCGAGCGGCCGCTCCTGCCAGCGATCGTCCGGCTTGGCGATAACCGCCGCCTCGGCGACCGCCGGGTGGGCCATCAGCTCGGTCTCGAGTATCACCGACGAGATCCACTCGCCGCCCGACTTGATCACGTCCTTGGCCCGGTCCGAGATCCGGATGTAGCCCCGCGGGTCGATCGACGCCACATCACCGGTGCGGAGCCAGCCGTCGTGGAACTTCTCGGCCCCGGCCGGGTCGCCGAAGTACTCGCGCGCCACCCAGGGGCCGCGGCACTCGAGCTCGCCCTCGGTCTGGCCGTCCCACGGCAGCTCGTCGCCGGCGTCGTCGACGATCCGCACCTCGACCAGCGGAGTCGGGCGCCCGGCGGTGGCCCGGAACGCCCAGTGCTCCTCGCCCTCGGCGCCGCGGGGCGGGCGCGCCACCGAGCCGAGCGGGCTGGTCTCGGTCATCCCCCACGCCTGGATGATCCGCACCCGGTGGCGCTCCTCGAACGCCTCCATCAGTGATCGGGGAACGGCCGAGCCGCCCGAGACCACCATCCTCATGCTCGAGAGGTCCGCCCCCTCCCGGTCCGCGTAGCGCAGCAGGTCGAGCCAGATCGTCGGCACCGCGCCGGCCAGCGTCACCCGCTCCTGCTCGATCAGGCGGGCGAGCGACTCGGGCTGCATGAACCGGGTCGGCATCACGAGGTCGGCCCCCACGAGCGCGGCTGCGTAGGGCAGCCCCCACGCGTTGGCGTGGAACATCGGCACGACCGGCATGACCCGGTCGGTCCGGGACATGCCGATGGCGTCGGCCAGGCACGCGGTCACGGCGTGGAGGACGTTCGAGCGGTGCGAGTAGAGGACGCCCTTGGGGTTGCCGGTGGTCCCGCTCGTGTAGCACAGCCCCGCTGCCTGGCGGTCGTCGAGCTCCGGGTAGTCGTAGCCGCCCGGCTGGGCCTCGAGCAGCTCCTCGTAGGAGACGGCGCCGGGCAGCGAGGTGGCGCCGTCGCCCATCACCACGTAGTGGCGCACCGGCTCGAGCTTCGGCGCCAGCTCCTCGAGCGGGCCGACGAGCGACGCGTCCACCAGCACCACCCGATCCTGGGCGTGGTTCACCACGTAGACGAGCTGGTCCGCGAACAGGCGGATGTTGAGCGTGTGGAGCACGGCACCCATGCTTGGAGCGGCCATGTAGGCCTCCAGGTGGCGCTGCGAGTTCCATCCGAAGGTGGCGACCCGGTCCCCCGGACCGACGCCCAGCGACTCGAGCGCGCGGCAGAGGCGGTCCACGCGCTCCCCGACCTCGGCGTAGGTCGCCCGCTCGGCGCCGCCCTCGGTGAGCGTGACGACCTCGCCGTCGCCGTTCATCCCCCGGAAGCGCTCGAGCAGGTGCTGGAGCGTCAGGGGGTAGTCGTGCTGCATGAGTCCCTCGAGCATCTCTCCTCCTCGTCGGCCCGTCCGCCGAGCCGCATTATGCCCGCATCTGGCGCCGCCGCGGGCATGCTCCGGACGAGGGCCGAGGCGGATCAGCGCACGCTTGCTTGGCCGCCGATGCGGCGGGCGTGGGCCTCCTAGGCGGACGCTGCCCTCGGGTCCCGATAGGGCGAGGTCGCCGAACACCGACCCGGAATGGGAGAGGCGTCGCGCCCGCCGCCCGGCCCCGGCACGAGGACCATCACCGCGGGGTCATGCTCAGCCTCAGAATATGGCCTCCACCTCGTCGATCATCGCGACCGCCTCCTCGATCGAGTAGGTGGCGTGGATCTTCACCGTGTTCCACTGCATGAGGCGGCTCTGGAGGGCGAAGTTCCTGACGGATTCAATGTCGTCCGACTCGACGACCGCGAGGATGATGTGGTCCGGGCCGAAGATGCGCAGCGTGCCGATGTTGACGCCGAGCTGCTCGGCGAGGTGCGGGATCTGGTTGACGCCCTCCTTCAGTATCTGCCGCGTCTGAGCATTGGAAGTCGGGCAGAGATCGGGCGGATGCTCGGCGATGACGGCGAATGTAGCCATGACTTATCGCTGCTCCTTTCGGTCGTTGAGGCGAGAGTCGCAGCGGGCTATTTCGCGAATCTTTCGTCGAGCCTTCCAGGTTGCTGGCCATGGAGCCAGGCGGAGCGGTGAAGACAGACGTCGAGGGACCGCCTCCGCATCCGCTGACTCGACACTGCGGCGCTCTCCCGGGAAGTGGAGTGTTGCCTGGTGTTGGAAGCAGCGGTTGGGTCCAGCTCGGGTTTTCGACGTACGATGAGCGCGTGAAGCAGATCCCTTGCGTCTGTGGCTACGCCGTCAAGGGCGAGGACGACGACGAGCTTTGGCAGAACGCGCAAGAGCACTTACGAGAGGACCATCCGGATCTCGTCGGCAAGATCTCTCGCACGGACCTCCTGGCGCAGGCGGAGGAGGTTCCTACGTCGACGCCGTAGTCGTCTCGCTCAGCAGGCGGCGGTGGATGCTCTGCACGGCCGGGCTCGGGGCCACGCCGAGCTCGTCGCGCAGCAGCACGCGCAGCCGGTCGTAGGCGAGCAGCGCCTCGGCGACGTTCCCGCGCCGCTCGAGCGCCTCCATCAGGATCCGGTGGCCGGTCTCCCGGTA
>DASQXU010000229.1:0-4551 GCA_035639555.1 Thermoleophilaceae bacterium | reverse complement strand
GCCGACTCCAATCCCGAGGACGAGGAAGACCAAGGCTGGGACGTAGCTCTTCAGCACTCAAGCCGGATGTATAACGCACGCTTGTGCGGACTTGCTACATAGTGCGAAAGGGCGCTTTCTGAGCGAGGTTCACGCCGTCGTCGGGGGCGCCGTCCTCGCCGCCAACGCCCTTGTCGGCGTGTGGGGAGCGGTAGCCTGGCTTCGCAAGACCCCTTCCGTTGCCTTCTGGCCGCTGCTCCGCCTCGCCCAGGCGCTGGTTGTCGTGCAGGTGCTGCTCGGGCTGCTGCTTCTGGCCCGCGGTGAGCGAGCGCACGACGACCTGCACCTCCTCTACGGGATCGCCCCACTGGTAGTCAGCCTGGTGAGCGAGGGGACGCGCATCGGCGCCGCCCAGCGGGAGCTCGAGGGCGTGGAGGACTTCGAGTCGCTCGAGCGCCGCGAGCAGGTCGCGCTCGCCCGCCGCGTGGCGCTGAACGAGATGGGGGTGATGACGGTGGGCGCCTTGCTGATCCTCACCCTCGCCCTGCGCGCCTTCCAGACCGGCGGCTAGGGCTTCGTTTTCCCTTGAACAGGGAACCCTAGGAGCAAAGTTTCGCGCCAGGGCGCGTTACAGCGGGAGGACGTGCCGACGCCCTTCGGACCACGCGACCACACGATCACCGCCGAGCTCTCGCGGTTGAAGGAGGCCCGAGACTTCGCCGAAGCGGCGGCGCGGGAGTTCGGGTTGGACGACGACGACAGCTATCAGGTCAAGCTGGCCATGAGCGAGGCCGTGGCCAACGCGATCCAGCACGGCTCCGCGTCCGCGTCCGACCCGATCAAGCTCCACGCGGTCGAGGAGGCGGGGGAGCTCGTCCTGTACGTGACCGACACCGGTCGGTTCGTGCCCCGAGTATCGCCCAGGGGCGAGTTCCCCGAGCGCGGGCGGGGGCTCGAGTTCATGAGCCTGATCATGGACGCCGTCGAGGTGCGCCCGGGGCCAAATGGCACCGTCCTCCGCTTCGCGAAGCGCCGAAGCGAGCAGCGGGTGGCGTAGCGTCAGCCTGCCCCGGCGCCGGCCGCTGTCGCCGCCGATCCGAGCGACCCGCCATCGTCTGCCTCAGGGTCGCTTCGACCGTCGCCGGGGCACGCTCCTATTCGCCCCCTCGGTCGGTCCTCCTGCCCCGCAGGGGGTGGCGATCTAATATGGCCGGCCGTGATCCGCGCGACCGCCCTCGTCGCGGCCCTGGCCGCCGCCGTGCTCGCGACCGGCTGCGGGCAGAAGATCGAGGTGTCGAAGAGCCAGCCGACCCTCCGCGACGGCGCGGTCCTCTTCCACGAGCACTGCAGCGGCTGCCACAGCCTGGCGGTGGCCGATTCCCGCGGGTCGAAGCCGACCCGCATACTGCAGCACGGGGAGCGCACGAACGGGCCCAACTTCAACGTGCGCCACGTCGACAAGCAGGACGCGCTGTTCGCGATCCGCAACGGCGGCTTCTCGGGCGCGATCATGCCGGCCAACGTCGTGGTCGGCCGGGACGCGGACCTGGTGGCCGGCTTCCTGGCGAGCTGCACGGGTCGCAAGCCGGCCCCCGCCTGCAAGTAGCGGCCGGTGCTCGATCTCAGGAGGATCCGCCAGGACCCTCAGACGGCGCGGGAGGCGCTCGGTCGGCGCGGTGCGGGCCCCGCGGTAGACAAGCTGCTCGCGCTCGACGAGCGGCGGCGCCGGCTGCTCCCCGAGCTCGAGCAGCTACGCGCGACCAAGAACCAGGCGAGCAAGCGGATCGGCGAGCTCCAGCGTGGGGGAGAGGATGCATCGGAGGCCATCGCGGAGGTGCGCGGGCTCTCCGAGCGGGAGCGCCACCTCGACCGCGAGGTGACCGAGGTCGATGAGCGCCTGCGCGAGGAGCTCGTGGCCCTGCCCAACCTGCCGGATGAGTCGGCGCCGCCCGAGGACGAGGTTCTCCGCGAGTGGGGGGAGGCCGGGCGTATGGGTCCGGACCACCTGGAGATCCTCGGCGACCTGATCGATCTCGACGCCGGCGCGCGCGTCGCGGGATCGCGGTTCGCCTATCTCAAGGGCCCGCTCGTCCTCCTGGAGCTCGGGCTGGTGCGCTGGGCCATGGAGGTTCTGGAGGAGAAGGGGTTGACGCCCGTCGTCCCGCCCGTGCTGGTGCGCGAGGAGGCGCTGTTCGGCACCGGCTTCCTGCCGGACGCCGAGCGGCAGATCTACCGGGTTCCGGAAGACGACCTCTACCTCGTGGGCACCTCCGAGGTCCCGCTCGCCTCGCTCCACGGCGGCCAGATCCTCGACGAAGACCTCCTCCCGCGCCGCTACGCCGGCTTCTCCTCTTGCTTTCGCCGTGAGGCCGGGGCGGCCGGGAAGGACACGCGCGGGATCTTCCGCGTGCACCAGTTCGACAAGGTCGAGATGTTCTCGTTCGTGGTGCCGGAGCACTCACCCGACGAGCACGAGCGGCTGCTCGCGATCCAGGAAGAGCTGTTCCGCGCACTCGAGATTCCCTACCGGGTGGTGAACATCGCGGTCGACGACCTCGGAGCGGCGGCAGCCAAGAAGTACGACCTCGAGGCGTGGCTCCCGGGCCAGGGTCGCTACCGCGAGGTGACGTCAGCCTCGAACACCACCGACTACCAGGCGCGGCGGCTCGAGGTGCGCTACCGGCCGATCGAGGGGAGGGGGCCGCGCCCGGTGCACACCCTCAACGGCACGGCGATCGCCGTTGGCCGGACGATCATCGCGCTGGTCGAGAACCACAGGCGCGAGGACGGGGCCGTGGCCGTTCCCGAGGTGCTCTGGGCCTTCGGGGCGCCGGCCACGATCGAGCCGCTCTCCTAGCGCGGCTGCCATTCTTTTCGATAGCCCGGAGGGGTGGCAGAGCGGTCGAATGCGGCGGTCTTGAAAATCGCTAGGGGCCGTCCAGGTCCCTCGAGGGTTCGAATCCCTCCCCCTCCGTTGAAGCACGACCCCCGCGGTGATCATCGCTCCTGAGTCGATCTCACACGAGCCCCGAGCGCGTCGTTCTAACCGCGTGAGCCTCCCGCCCTTCCAGGCAGTGCTCGACTCGCACCGCGATGCCGTGTACCGCTTCCTGGCAGCCGCCCTCGGCCCCGCCGACGCCGATGACTGCTTCCAGGAGACGTGGATCGCGGCCCTGCGTGCCTATCCCCGGCTGCGCAGCGCCGAGAACCTGCGGGCGTGGGTCTTGCGGATCGCCCAACGCAAGATGATCGACTTCCATAGGACGCGGCGGCGCGCGCCCCTGCCCGTTGAGCGGGTTCCCGAGCGCGCGGTGCCGGAGGCCGAGGCCGACGGACACGATCCGCGGCTGTGGGAGGCGGTTCGCCGCCTCCCGCCGAAGCAGCGGACCGCGGTGTTCTGCCGCTCGGTGCTCGGGATGCCGTACCCGGAGCTGGCGTCGGTGCTCGAGTCCTCCGAGGAGGCGGCTCGCCGCAACGTGCATGAGGGCCTGAAGCGGCTCGGAGAGGAGTGGACAGCATGAGCGATATCGAGCGCGTCCTTGCCCGGACTGCGCCCCGCCCGCCGGAGGAGGCGAGCGCCACGGCCGCCCGGGCGGTGGTCAGCCGCGCCGAGCGCGAGCAACTGATCGACGTGGCCTACTCGGCCGTCGACTCGCCCGTCGGACGCCTGCTCGTGGCCGGCACGCCTCGTGGCCTGGTGCGGGTGGCCTTCGACCCGGACGACCAGGTGATCGAGGAGCTCGCCGCACGGCTCTCCCCCCGCGTACTCGAGGCGCCGGGGCGCCTCGACGAGGTGCGACGCGAGCTCGACGAGTACTTCGAGGGGCGGCGCGTCCACTTCGACCTGCCGGTCGACTGGGCCCTGACCCGCGGCTTCTTCAGGCGCGTGCTCCAGGTCACCGCCGGAATCGATTACGGCCGGGTCGAGACCTACTCGGAGGTCGCGAGCCGCGCCGGCAGCCCAAGGGCGGTGCGGGCCGCGGGCAACGCCGTCGCATCCAACCCCGTCCCGATCGTCGTTCCCTGCCACCGCGTGGTCCGCACCGGCGGGGCGCTGGGAGGCTACGGGGGCGGGATCGAGCGCAAGGAGTTCCTGCTCTCGCTCGAGGGGGCGATCGCCGCCGAGCGGCCCTGAACCTCTGCGCCCGGGGCGGACGAGCCGAGGGCGACCGGCGCCATACAATCGCAGTCTCGCGGAGAGGTGGCCGAGTGGCTGAAGGCACTCGCCTGCTAAGCGAGTAGAGGGCGAGAGCTCTCTCGAGGGTTCGAATCCCTCCCTCTCCGTCTTCCACGGCCAGGGCGACATCCGAGGAGGATCCGGCTACCCTTGCCGCCGGGCGCCCGTAGCTCAGCTGGATAGAGCGTCGGTCTACGGAACCGAAGGTCCCGGGTTCGAATCCTGGCGGGCGCGCTCACCTGGAGTCATCGAAGGATGAGCTTTGCAGGGCTTTCCTGCTCCTTCGGTAGCGACCGAATCACCAGGGGTCACCGGCGATTGAAGGCTCGGACCCCATTTTCGAGTGATTTATCAGTGACCGTCCGGCCGGCGTAACCGCTCCACAACGTGAGCGG
>DASQXU010000228.1:0-8930 GCA_035639555.1 Thermoleophilaceae bacterium | reverse complement strand
GAGCCCGGCGCCGCCGAAGGCGCCGGCCCCGATCCCGGCCCGCTTGCCCTTCTGCTGGAGCTCGAGCTGGGCCAGCTGGAGCTCCTGGCGCACGAGCGTCGCGGTCTGCTCCGAGGCCTGCCGGAGCAGCTCGCTGAGGGGCCTGTCTCGAAGCTCGTCCTGGCTAGCCACCGCTACTCCTCGCTCGCCACGTGGCCAATGGGTCTGACCCCGGATACCGAATATGCCCCCGAGGAAACGCGCTTGCACGCATCCGCCCACCGGGGAGAGGATCTCCTCCCGCGAGGCGGAGGCCTCGTGCGGCGACCATCGCGAACGGGAGGTAGAGAGTGGAACGCGGAAGCGCCGGGGAGCGGCCTGTGACGGGAAGCGAGGCGACCGGCACCCAGAGCACGCCGTGGAGCGACCAGGTCCGGGCGATCGGTGGGCTGCTCGCGGTAGCCGCTGGGGTGCTCGGCGTGGTGGTGATCGCGCTGGTCGCCCTCAGCAAGGGGACGCAGCAGGCCGGGACCATCGCCGCCTCGACCGCCGGCGTGATCGCCACGATCGTCGGCGCCTACTTCGGCGTGAAGATCGGGAGCGATCAGACGAAGAACGCCGTCGAGGGGGAGCGACGCCAAGCGGCGAAGGCGACGGTCCTGGCCGCGCACATCGATCCGGCGCGGGCCGACGACGTGCTGGCCGTGGCCGAGGCGACGGCCAAGGGCGAGCCTCCGCCGGAGCGCCCGGCCCGCGCGCCGGCGGTGACGCCGAGCGGCTAGGCCCGACTGGCTCAGATGCCCCGCTCGCGCGCGTCCCGGCTGAGCGCCCGGGAGAGCTCGGCCGGCGCCGTCTTCCTCTCGAGCTCCTCGATCCGGCGAGCCTGCCGCACCGCCTCCCGGTGGACCGCGTCCTGCAGCCCGTACAAGAGCGCCTCGAGCTGGTCGATCCTCGCCTCGAGGTGCTCCACGCCGCTCGGCGCCGCGGGCCGCGGCTGGGCGGGCTCAGCTTCCGGCTTCGCCCGGCGACCGAGCTGGACGACGCGGCTCAGCACCCGCGCGCGGCGCGGCGTCGGGCGCCTTGTCTCCTCCCGACCTAGCATGTTCACGCTCCAACCGCCCCTCCTGGTGACGCGCGCAGGGAAGAAGGGCGATACCCGACGGGCGGAACCGCCTGTGTGGCCGGCTCGCCACGAAGGCTACTCCGGTCCGTGATCCCACCTGCTGCTACCGTGGAGCCAGATCGGCCGAGCCTACGCTCGGTGAAGAAGTGCAGCGCTCGCAGGTCGTTGCGAAACCGCCTCCGCGTCCGCAGCACGCAAGCCGTGGAGGGAAACGCATGGCAACGGGAACCGTCAAGTGGTTCAGCGACGACAAGGGCTTCGGCTTCATCAGCCCGGATGACGGTGGGAAGGATCTCTTCGTCCACCACACCGGCATCGCCGGGGACGGCTTTCGCTCGCTCTCCGAGGGATCGAAGGTCTCCTACGAGTCCGAGTCCGGGCCCAAGGGTCTGAAGGCAATCGACGTTCGGCCGGTCGTCTAGGGGGCAGCCCCCCCAGGACTGCCTGGACGGGGCGGCCCCGGGCCGTCCGGCTACTCGTCTCCGGGTCCGAGCGTCACCACGTGGGCCGGATTTACCGCGAGCGGCTCGCCGGTCCGCCCGTGATGCAGCCACGCCAGCGTTCCGGGCGTGCTGCGGGCGGCGTCCTGGAGGGTCTTCTCCACCTGCTCGACCCTCCCGTCCACCTCGATGACCTCGCCGGTCACGAGCAACAGCCTTGCCTGAGGCGCGGCGTCGGCGCTCACACCGCGCGACGGTACACGACGCCGATTGGGACGGCCGGAGCGGGAAGGGAATAATGGGCTCCCCCACGGGAGGAGAGACGATGCGCCAACTGACGAGCCTTGATGCCCAGTTTCTGGCGATGGAGTCGTCGCGAAGCTACGGGCACGTCGGCGGCCTCGCCGTCTACGACCCCTCGACCGCCCCGGGCGGCAAGCTCGGGATGGACGACATCTGCCGGCTCGTCGGCCAGCGGTTGCACCTGCTGCCGCCGTTTCGGTGGCGGCTGGCGCAGGTGCCGCTCAGCCTCGACCTGCCCTACTGGGTCGAGGACCCGAACTTCGACCTCGACTTCCACATCCGCGAGTCGGCGGTGCCGCCAC
This sequence comes from Thermoleophilaceae bacterium, assembly GCA_035639555.1. GTDB lineage: Bacteria > Actinomycetota > Thermoleophilia > Solirubrobacterales > Thermoleophilaceae > DASQXU01. The sequence goes on along the minus strand of DASQXU010000228.1, from coordinate 6,783 downwards.
CGGGCCGCGCCCACCAGCTCGCGGAGACGGTCGCCCGTATCTTCGCCCGTCCGCTGGACCGCTCGCGCCCGCTCTGGGAGATGTACGTGATCCACGGGCTCGAAGGCGGTCAGGTGGCGCTGCTTACCAAGGTCCACCACGCGGTGGTCGACGGTGTCTCGGGCAGCGAGATCCTCACGGTGCTCCTCGATCCGAGCCCGGAGGGCCGTGAGCTTCCGCCGCCGCCCGAGTCGGCGCCGCAGCAAGGGCCCCCGGGGGAGCTCGGGATGCTCGGCCGGGGGCTCCTCGGACTGGCGCGCCAGCCCGTGCGCGCCGTGCGATCCCTCCCGCGCACGGTCCCGAACCTCACCGACCTTCCCGGCGCCAACGCGTTCCCCGGCGTGCCCACCGCCTCCCGCGCGCTCTCCGGCGTGCGCCGCAGACTGGGGGACGAGCGCGATCCGGGGATCCTCGAGGTCACGGCCGCGCGCCCGCCGCGGACCTGCTTCAACGGACCGATCTCGCCGCACCGCAGCTTCGCGTTCGGCTCGGTCTCGCTCGACGCGGTCAAGGCGATCAAAAACGACCTCGGGCTCACCGTGAACGACGTGGTCGTGGCCCTCTGCGCGAGCGCGCTGCGGGAGTGGCTGCAGGAGCGGGACGAGCTTCCGCGGGATCCGCTGGTGGCGATGGTGCCGGTGTCGGTCCGTGCCGAGCACGAAGCCGGCCAGTTCGGGAATCGGGTCTCGATGATGGTCGTCCCGATCCCGACCAACGAGGCAGACCTGCAGCGGCGCCTGATGCGTTCGCACGAGTTGATGAGGAGCGCCAAGGAACGCCACAAGGCGCTCCCCGCGGACCTCCTGACCGACGCCAGCAGCTTCATACCGCCGGCGGTGGCCGCCCTGGCTGCACGCACCACGATGGACGTCCTCGCCCGAACGCGGCCGCCGCTCAACCTGGTGATCTCGAACGTCCCCGGACCGCGTTATCCGCTGTTCATCGCGGGGGCGCAGCTCCAGGCGCACTACCCGGTGTCGGCGATCGCGGACGGCGTGGGCTTGAACATGACGGTCATGAGCTACCGGGATCACCTCGACTTCGGCATCGTCGCCGACCGCGACCAGATCCGAGACCCGTGGCCCCTGATGCGCGCGGTGGAGCACGCGCTCGACGAGATCGAAGCCGAGGTCTGCCCGCGGCGCGTTCAGGCAAGGCACAGCGAGGCTCCCGCGACCGAGCGCCCGCGGGCCGAGGCGTAGGGCGGCAACCGGGCTGCCGGAGGGGAGGCCGACATGATCGAGGAGGCTCCGCTTCGCCGCGCCGAGGCGGGCCTGGTGCCGGACGGCGACGGCTGGTTCATCGTCGGGGTCGCCGACGCGCAGGGCGCGCACAGCGAGCGGTTCGGTGACGGCTGCGTCTTCGAGGGGCGGATGGGCCGATTCCCGGAGTTCGGGATCAACGTCCGCGTGCTAGAGCCGGGACAGCCGGGCAGCCTGTACCACCGCGAGGACGCGCAGGAGGCTTTCCTGGTCCTGAGCGGGGAGTGCCTGGCGATCGTCGAGGACCAAGAGCGGGCGATGCGCAAGGGCGATCTCCTCTACACGCCGCCGAACACAGCACACGCCCTCGTGGGCGCCGGCGAGCGACCGTGCGCGATTCTGATGGTCGGCTCCCGCAAACCGTCCAAGTCGATCGTCTACCCGGTCAGCGAGGTGGCGGCCCGCTACGGAGCGTCGGTCGACCAGGAGACGGACGATCCGCGCGCCGCCTATGCGGGCATCGCACGCCCCGGGCCGGCGACTATCGGCCTGCCCTGGTAGCCGGCTACGTGAACAGCGTGAACACGGCCGCCACGATGAAGGCCGCGGCCCAAACCTGATCCGTGTTCAGCCACGCCCGCCGCAGTACCTCGACCCCCAGCTTGTCGTAGACCACGATCGCCACCGCGCCCATCACCACGAGCATCGCGGCGACGTGGAGGGTGATCCCCACGCCGCCCGAGATGAGCGGCACGTGCGCGGCCATGCCGACGTCGGCCCTGTCGTGGGCTCCCACGTGCGCCGACGCCGAGGCGGCGTCCTGGAGGCCCAGTAGCACGGGGGCGACCATCAGCCCCGCCCCGTGGGCGGTCGACATCAGGAACGACCAGAGCGTGAGCTCCCGACCGTTCACCCGCATGGTCGTCCAGCGCGGGTGGGCGCGCGGCTTCACGAAACGGAATATCCCGAAGGCGAACAGCGCGATGGCGGCGGCGAGGTGGACCGCGCTCGGATCGACGACCGCGGTTGCCCCGAGCACGAGGACGGCGACCAACGCGATCGACAGCTCGTGCCCGATGGCGAGCGGAAGCAGGGAGCCCACCACGGCGCGGCGGCTTCGCTGCTGCATCCCCCGCGATACCGCGAACAGCCAGCCCATCGCCGGGTTTACGCCGTGGTAGGCGCCGAGCGCGATGAGGGTCAGCCAGAGCTCGGTGTTGCGGCTCACGGGAAGCAGTAGGAGTCCGACGAGGCGTCGCCGCCCTGGAGGCGGACCTGGTGGGGCCGTTCCCCCTCGAACGGCAGGAAGAAGTTCGGATCGAGCCGCAGCTCGCCGTCGGGGTCCGAGTCGAGCTTGACGAGCCAGCCGTCGATGCCCTCCGGGTAGAACTGGGCGTCCCAGCTCCCGTACAGCGAGTTGGTCAGGTAGACGCGGCGGCCGTCGCGACTGACCTCGACCATCTGGGGCCCGCCGTTCACCGGTCCACTGGCCGGATGGGGCAAGCGGTTTACGATCCCGCCGATCCGCACCGAGCCGCGCTCCTTCGGCTGGGTCGGATCGGTGACGTCGTAGCGCTTCAGCTCACCCGTGCCCCAGCACGAGACGTAGAGGAAGCGGTCGTCGACCGAGAGGTCGATGTCCGTGACCAGCGGGGGCACGGCGCCAAACGGCTTGAGTGCGTCGGGGAGCTGGTCCTCCTCGGCCGGCTCGGCCGGGATCTCGATCACCTTGCGCGCGCCCACGGAGCCGTTCTGGCGGCTCCAAAGCCACACCGAGGCCGAGAGGTCGGCCGTCGAGACCACGACGCCGACGAACCCGTAGGGCTTCGTCGGGTCGTGGGCCGGCCGCAACTCGAGCACCATCTGTTGGTCGGCGCCGAGGTCGATCGCCTGGATGTGCCGGCGCCGGCGGAGGTCCCAGACGTGGAGCTGGTGTCCGTACTTGCCACCGAGCAGCAGCTCGGGGTTGACGCCGTCCTCGACCATGTTCGGCGTCCCCCACTCGCTGGTGAACAGGGCGTCGTAGCCGATGTTCCACCAGACGTCGTAGGCCAGGTGCTGGGGACCCCGATCGAGCTCCCACTGACCGAGGGGATCGAAGTCGTCGTGGTCGAGCAGCAGCACGCCGCCCGGTCCGCCCCCGTCCGGGGCCCCGAGCGCGCTGACGTACAGGCCGTCGGGGCCGCAGTGGACGGTGTGCGGGCGGCTGTAGCCGGTCCTACTCGCGAGGGTCTCGGGCTCGATGACCTTGACGAGCTTGGGGCTCGTCGGATCCTCCTTCACGTCGATGACGTGGATCCGGGACGAGCGAACTCCGGCAACGATCAGGTAGCGCCGCTCGACGTGGGGGTGGGGCGCCCACGGGCACAGCGCGGACGAGCAGGCGTTCCAGCCGAAGTGGTGGAGCTCGTCGCCCACGTTCGGCATGTCGAGGCGCCCGACCAGCTGCCCGTAGCTCGACGAGTCGGGGTTTAGGTCCACGACGGTGAGCGCGTCCGGCTTCACGCGGTCGGGGTCGAGGGTGACCACCCAGGCGAGCTCCTCGGGGGGCGCCTCGGCGGCGATGCGGGGCGAGGGATAGAAGGTCGGATCCGGTCTCAGGGTGGCCACATGCCCCTCCTATTGTCAGCAGACGCGGGCGAAGTTCGCGGATATTACGCCCGTCCGGCCGGGACCGGCGCTCAGGCCCGCGCGCCGCGCAGCGCCGGGAAGACCTGCTCGCCGTAGACCCGGAATGCAGCCAGCGGGTCGGCGCCCGAGACGTTCTGGAGGCAGACGATCGTCGCCCCGAGCTTCTCGATGTAGCGCACGCGGTCGGCGTGGACCTCGGGATCTGAGCTGACGATGTACTGGCTCGTGAGCTGGTCGTCCGAGTACTCCCGCTCCGCGTGCTCGGACATCGCCGACGGGTCGTGCCAGTCGTCGGTGAAGTACTCGGAGGGCAGCGCGGCCTTCCAGACGCGGCCGCCCTCGAGCGCCGCCTGATCGTCCTCCGCCCACGAGAAGCCCGACTGGAGGATGATCTCGCCCGCCTCCTTGCCGGCGTTCTCGCGGGCGCCGCGGTAGGCGTCGATCACCTCCGGCGCCATCTCAGGGTCGGCGAGCGTCCAGACCCCGTCGCCGTATCGCGCGGCGACCGCCGCCGCCCGCGGGCCGAAGGCCGAGACGTAGATCGGCGGCCGCCGCTCTCCGCGGGTGTGGAGGTACGCGGCCTTGGTCCGGAAGAACGGCCCGTCGTGATCGAGGCGCTCCCCGTCCAGCAGGCGCGTGATGATCTCGAGGGCCTCCTCCATGCGGTCGACCTGCTCGCGCACCGGCGGCCAGTCCATCCCGCACGGCGACTCGTTGAGCGACTCTCCCGAGCCGATGCCAAGGTAGGCCCTGCGCGGGAAGAGCTCCTCGAGGGTCGCGGCGAACTGCGCCACGACCGCCGGGTGATAGCGGTGCACCGGTGCGGTCACACCCGTCCCGACCAGGATGCGCTCGGTGGCTTGCCCGATCGCGCCGAGCGCCGTCCAGGCCTGACCCGCCTCCCCCGGCTCCCACCACGGCTGATAGTGGTCCGACACGTTGAGGCCGTCGAACCCCGCGCGCTCGGCTGCCGCCCCCTGCGGGACGAGGTCGCTCGGGGGAAACTGCTCCATGGCGAGCTGGGTCCAGTACCCGGGCATAGCTCGGTCCTACCCCGCTCCGGGTGCGGAAAACTGTGGCGCGGGCGCAGGCGGAGCGGCGCTGATCGAGGAGCTGTGAGCGGGGCCGTCCGCCTGCTCAGCCCCAGACCTCGGCCGCCGTCTCGACGATCAAGCGCAGCTTCTCGACCTCCTGGTCGTAGCTCAGGAGATTGCCCTCTACCGTGGAGGAGAAGCCGCACTGCGGGGACAGGCAGAGCTGATCGACGTCGACGTACCGGCTCGCCTCCTCTATGCGCCGCTCGAGCTGGTCCTTGGCCTCGAGCTCGCCCCGCTTCGTGGTCACGAGGCCGAGCACAACCATCTTGCCGTCGGGGACGAAGCGCAGCGGCTCGAAGCCGCCCGAGCGGGCGTCGTCGTACTCGAGGAAGAAGCCGTCGACCCCGAGCTCCCCGAACAGCGCCTCAGCGACGAAGTCGTAACCGCCCTCGGCGACCCACGACGAGCGGAAGTTGCCCCGGCACATGTGGGTGGTGACGGTCATCCCGTCGGGACGACCTTCGAGCGCCTCGTTGATGTGGCGGATGTAGCTCTCGTGCAGGTGCTCGGCGTCCTCACCGCGCTCGGCCATCATCTGGCGCTGCCTGGGATCGTTCAGGTAGGCCAGGCTCGTGTCGTCGAACTGCAGGTAGGTGCAGCCCAGCTCGCCGAGCCGCCGCACCTCCTCGGCGTAGGCGGCGGTGAGGTCGCTCCAGAACCGGTCTCGGTCGGGATAGACGCTCGGGTCGATGGCGGCGGCCCCTCCGCGGTAGTGCACCATGCTCGGGGACGGGATCGTCTGCTTCGGCACGGCGCTCGTGACGACCGACTTCAGGAACTCGAAGTGGTCGCCGAAGATGGTCTTCCCGAGCCCGATCTCGCCGTCCACGCGGAGGGCGGCGGGGGTGAACTCGATCGTCCCCTCGGGGTTTCGGAACTCGACCTTCAGGTCGTCCTGGGCGCGGCTGATCCCCTCCAGCTCGTAGATGAAGTCCATGTGCCAGGAGGCGCGCCGGAACTCGCCGTCGGTCGCCGACTGGAGCCCGACCTCCTCCTGCATCCTGACCACGTCGCGGATCGCGTCGTCCTCCACGCGGCGGAGCTCGTCGGCCGGGATCCGGCCCGCCGCGAAGTCCTCGCGGGCCTCGAGGAGCCGGGGCGGGCGGAGCAGGCTGCCCACGTGGTCGGCGCGAAACGGCGGAGCGCTGCGGGGCACCCGAGAACCGTAGCGCGACTGCCGCGCGGGTCGGCGAAGCGGGGGCGCGAGCACCACCACCGTCGACCCCCCGCCACGCGGCAGCTCCGCGGTGTCGAGCTCGGAGCCGTCGCGCCTCATCACCAGGCGTCGGCCACCGCGTCGAGGAAGCCGCCGACCGGCTTCAGGAAGTCGACCGCGGGCGTGCGCTAGTGCACACGTGCGCCCGCCGCCTCGAAGACGAATCACCTCGGGCGATCCGTCCACCTCCGCTGTGGTCGCGGTGCTCGTGGCTGATCAGCAGCAGGTCGGCGGTCGATGGCCACCCGGCGATCCCCGCCCGGAGCACGAGCGCCGACTGCCGAAACCACCGGATCGGCACGGTCGCTGGTAATATAACGTTTACGTTAGGTTTCGATTCATCGACGACTCGCCCGTGACTCCCACTCCCTCACCGCTCGCCGAGCGCCACAGGCGCCGTCCAGGGGTGAGCGCGGAGCACAGCCACTACAAGTGGTGGGCGCTCTCGTGCACGAGCCTCGGCATGCTGCTGGCCACCACTAACTCGGGCACGTTGATCATCGCTCTGCCCGACCTGGCCCGCTCGCTGCACACGACGCTGCTGCAGCTGGTCTGGGTGATCCTCGCCTACATGATCGCCTCGACGGTGCTGGTGCTC
>DASQXU010000227.1:0-2227 GCA_035639555.1 Thermoleophilaceae bacterium | reverse complement strand
AGTGCTTCCCCGCGTGGTCGGCTCGTGCGCTCAGCCATCCCCAACCTCGCTTGCTTGCTCGCCAGGAAGCCCGTCAGCCCTAATGATCGAGACTCGGCGCGGGCAGCGATTCGTCGCCGAGTGCGCGGCCGCGCTGTACTGGAGGGGGCGGCAGCCGGGACAGTAGATGTAGGGCATAATGCCCTCCTAACGCCGAGGATCCGCCCTCCGCAGCTGTGGCCGGGAAGACGTTTCGCCGGATCGAAACACGTGCCCTTCCTCGCCGGATGGGCGTGACCAGGGCCTTGGGGGTAGCGTACTGCAAGAGGGCCGGGGGACGGCCTCGATTTGCCTCGCTTCGGCCCCGAAGAGGTCCGGGACTCGGAGCGGCCCGGAGCGAGCCACCGGTGGCGCGGCTTCGTCAGATACGATCCCGGGATATGGCGCTCGGCAGCGCGTAGGCGACGTCGGCGCTGCGCCCCCCGGTCGAGGGCACGAACCGGCTGGATTCATCGGTCTCCGGGACGGACCTCTTGCCCTGAGTCAACCGTAGGAGTCTTGTGTCCCGACACTTTTCAGATCGACCCGAAGGGCCGCGCGGGCGGCGCCATGAGGGACGGATCGAGCTGCTGAATGCCCGCTGGCACAGGCTCGGCGGCGCTCACCGGCTCGGGTGGTGCCCGGTCTGCGGGTCGGACGTCCTGGCCGACGATCACGCGTTTCAGGCCGAGGGCGACGTATACCACGCGCGCTGCGCTCTCTACCGGCCCCGACGCTGAACGTCGAGTGCGGTCGGCCGGGTGCTCCCGGCTGGACGCCCGGGCCGCTTCGAAGGCGGCGCGCCATGCGCGGCGGCCCCGAGGGGCTAAGCGCGACGGGCAGGCACGAAAGGAGGTCCATCCGTATCCTGCGCCGAATCAAAGAGCACCAGGCACGCCGGGCCCCTGAGAGCCGGCGGCGGGTCGGGGGAACCTATGTGCCGAAGCGACCGTCGGCGGGGGCCTGGTCGTGCCTGGCAGCACATGATGGCAGGCCCGTGCTGTCGGCTATGTGACTGTGGTTACGGTCGGTGGGTCGGCCTCGCTCCGCCCGAGCGGCGCCGGTCGGCTGGCGCGTTATCAGGCTCGACCTCGTCGGCGCGGAGCCGCGCGTAGTAGCTGAGCCACGGCCCCAGCCGCCGCTCGACCCGGAGACCCGCTCGCCGAGCGTGCCTACGAAGCGAGCCGACCGGCACCGCGTGCCAGTCGAGCATCCACTCCCCCACCACGAGCCGTCCACCCGGCTTCAGCACGCGGCGAAGCTCCCTGAGTGCCGCCGCTCGATCGGGGATCTCGCCGAGGGCCGTTACCAGGAACGCGGCGTCGAAGGATGCGTCCGGATACGGGAGCGTCCGAGCGTCGCCGCGCGTGGGACGAACGTTGTCAAGCTGCTGCTCGGCGGCGGCCCGAACGGTGTGGTCGAGCATCTCGTGCTGGACGTCGAGGACGTCCACGGTGCCGCCCGGCCGGACGGCGCGGGCCACCGGAACGGTGAACAGGCCGGTGCCGGGGCCGATCTCGAGGATCCGCTCGCCGGGCTCGGGGGCGAGAAGCTCGAGGAGACGCTCACGGGTGAGGTAGGGCAGCTCCTTGTCGAGCATCCACCGGAGCGAGTAAGGGAACGGCGTCGTGTACCTCCGCCACCACAGCCCGGCCGCGACCACCGCGCCGCTCACCGCCGCCGCGGCCGCCGCGCGCCAGCTCGGGGTCGGCCGCCGGCGCTCGATGGCGCGGGGTCGGAACCCGGTTGTCCGCCGGCTCCTCCCCCGTCGTCCCTTCGGCCAGGGACGGGTGCCCATGCCCGTAGCATGACCGGCGGTTTGTTGCCAATAGGTGGGGTGCGGTTGGCAGTCGGTTAGGGCCTGTAGCCGCCGCGGCCGGCCGGCGTGCCGGGGGTGTCCGCTACGAACCGGGGGCCGCGCTGGGGCCAGGGGGCCCGACCGCGGGCGCGCGCGGCACATCGGCTTCCGCCAGCCGGCTCCGCCGCCGGCTGTAGGCGAAATAGACGACCAGGCCTGCAGCCATCCATACCACGAAGCGGATCCAGGTTTCGCCCGGGAGGTTGAACATCAGCCACAGAGACGCGAGCGTCGAGAGGATCGGCAGCACCGGGACAAGAGGAGTTCTGAACGCGCGCCTCAGGTCGGGGCGGGCGCGCCGCAGCACGATTACGCCGATCGCCACCAGCATGAAGGCGAACAGTGTGCCGA
>DASQXU010000226.1:0-2182 GCA_035639555.1 Thermoleophilaceae bacterium | reverse complement strand
TCGAGCGGGACGCTGGAGAGCGCTGCTTTCGTCGAGGAGCAGCGGTCTCGACCCGCACTCGTGCTCGTCGTCCGCAGCGACAGTGAGTTCGGCGGCGGCTGATGCAGCTGCCTTTCCACGAAGGGAGCACTCCGGAGGGATCGATCGCGTTAGGCGGACGCGTCACCACGACGTGGCTGTCCCTTGGTCGTTCGGGTGGATGCATGCTCGCTCTGCAGCTCCTTGCCCAGCGCGTCCAACAGGCTGCCCATGCCCGTGTCGCGGCGGGCGGGTGCCTCGTGGCAGTCGAGGAAGGCGCCCTGTTCTGTGAAGACGAGGCGGGTACCGTCGCCCTCGGGCGTGAACTCGGCCGTGGCGAGGGAGATGGAGATCCGGCGCCCGTCGAGGAGCATCTCGTATGTGTAGAGGATCCGCCGGGGTCGGATGATGTCTTGGTAGACGGCCTGGTAGGTGTAGACGCGGCCGTTCGGCAGCGTGCCCTGGTGGCGTTCCCGTCCGCCGACGCGGAAGTCGAGCTCGAGCTCTCCCTCGGGGACGCCGAGCCAACGCGCCTTGGCCTCGGAATCGGCCCAGGCGCCGAACGTCCGCTCCGGCGAGGCCGGGTAGCTGCGCTCGATGATGATCGTGGCGTGCTCTACGGATCGTTCGCTCGTCGCTTGCCGCCCTTCTGCGCTTCGTCGGCGCTCTCGGCAAGGTATTCGCCAAGGCGGTCGAGGCGCGTCTCCCAGCTCGCGCGCCGCGCGCTGATCCATCGCTCCACCGGTCGCAGCGCCACGGGGTCGATGCGGCAGGTACGTACCCGCCCGACCTTCTCCGAGCGGACCAGACCGCTGCCCTCCAGCACCTGCAGGTGCTGTACCACCGCCGGCAGCGACATCGGCAGCGGCTCGGCGAGCTCGCTCACGGAGGCCGGTCCGCGGCTCAGGCGCTCGACGATCAGCCTCCTGCTGGGATCGGCCAGCGCATGAAAGACGCGGTCGACAGGCTCACGCCCGGCGCGTTGGTAAGGCATTCACTTAAGTATACTGAGCGCTCGCCACTGTCCCGTCAACCCGCGGGAGGTCTGATGCGGAAGGTCCAGTTCGACATATCGATGTCCTTGGACGGCGTCTACGGCGGGGCCTGGCGGGGGCCGTTGTTCGTGGTCGGCGATCACCCGAATGCCGCGACCAACCTCCGTTTCGGCACCAGCAACGAGAACTGACCCGAGTACCGAAGGAGCACCAGCATGTCACTCGCCCGCGTTCACAACTTCTCCATCTCGCTCGACGGCTTCGGCACCGGTGAGCCTCAGAGCCGTGACGCACCGTTCGGCCACGCCGGCGAACGGCTGCACGAATGGATGTTCGCCACCCGGTGGTGGAAAAGCGACATGGTCAGCCAGCCCGGCGGGAGTGGCGGCATCGACGACGCCTTCGCGCGGCAGTTCGCTCCGGGGATCGGCGCCGAGATCATGGGGGCCGGGAAGTTCGGCCCGCCCGGATGGCACGAGGACCCGGAGTGGAAGGGCTGGTGGGGTCCCAACCCGCCGTTCCACACACCGACCTTCGTTCTCACCCATCACACGCGCCCGCCGATCGAGATGGAGGGCGGCACGACGTTCCACTTCGTCGACGCTCCGCCCGCCGAAGCGCTCGAGACGGCCCGCGAGGCCGCGGACGGCCAGGACGTGCGCCTGGGCGGAGGTGCCACCGTGATCCGCGACTTCCTCGCCGCCGGGCTCGTCGACCACGCGCACCTGGTGGTGGTCCCGATTCTGCTCGGCCGAGGCGTACGCCTCTGGGACGGGCTGGAGGGCCTCGAGAAGCACTACGAGGTCGAGGCCACCTCCTCGCCCGCCGGAGTCACGCATGTGACGTTCACCCGTGCGGGTGTCTGACCCGCCTCGGTCGAGAACCCGGGGCACGGCCGCGCGGCTAGCGTGGTGCCTACTCGCCGACCGACATCCGGAGCCGCGCAGGTCAATCCAGCCGCATCGGCGATCGGTGCTGAGGTAGCACAGGGTTGGGGGCGGGAGCGTCTGCGCGGACTCGGCAGCGAAGGTCACCGATGCGCCGCTACTGCTTCACCGACGGTTGCAGGCGTGTCCGCTGGCCCGCCGCGCGCACCTGCTTGGGACGAGCACCAGGTGCCGGCGCGCGATCGGCCGCCACGGCGCTCCTGCATCCGTGGAAAGCAGCAG
>DASQXU010000225.1:0-3062 GCA_035639555.1 Thermoleophilaceae bacterium | reverse complement strand
AACGGCACACTCGGCCAGGGCGGTGCCGGCGCCTTCCCCAGCGGTTACGGCGGTGGCGGCGGCGGGGGCCTGTACGGCGGTGGGGGTGGCGGGTCCGGCGCCGAGGATCAGTTCTTCAACTCGTCGGCCGGTGGAGGTGGGGGTGGGGGGTCCTCGCGCGTGCCCACGGGCGGGTCTGTGGCTTCGGATACGACCGCGCTGCCCCCAGGGGTGACGATCAGCTACACGGTCGGCGCGCCGGCGAGCTGCGCCGGCCGGGCCGCCACCATCGTCGGAACCGCCGGCCCGGACAGGCTCGCCGGCACGCGCCGCGCCGACGTCATCGTCGGCGGCGGCGGGAACGACCGCATCCGGGGCCGGAGCGGCAGCGACCTGATCTGCGCCGGCCCGGGCAGCGACCGCGTCACCGGAGGCCACGGCCACGATCGCCACTTCGGCGGCCGCGGGAACGACCGCCTCGCCGGCGGCCCCGGCCGCGACCGCCTGCGCGGAGGGCGGGGCGACGATCGCCTTGCCGGCGGCCCCGCGGCCGACCGCTTTAGCGGCGGCCCCGGCATCGATGCGGCGAGCGACTTCAGCGCCGTCGCCGGCGACCGCCAGGACGGCAGCGTTCCCTAGCGCCCGGCCGGACCTGCGGCGCGCGAGCCCGCTCGAAGACTTCGATGCCGCAGGTCGCCTCCGGTCTCCCCGCCGATCGGTGTCGACGATCCCACCCGTTAGGTGGAGCGCGCCTCCTCGGTGCGGCTGTGCAGCGGTGATTTTGGTGCAGATCCACCCCCGTCAAGCCGACATGGGATCCGCCTGAGAGCCGCATCACTAGGGGTTGTCGTTAGGGAGCAAAAGGGGGGCCGAGCATGCTGCCGTCCCAAGGGAACCTCTCGCCGACAGCGGCTCCACCGACCCGGCATTGCGCAGGCCACTGCCGCTTGGCTGGGCCTCTATCCCGAGTCGGCCGCAATCGCGGTCATGGAGAGTGCCTCCGCCGCCGTCACGGGGTCCTCCTGGAAGTACTCGACCCCGACGTGCGCTGCGAGCTCGGGCGTAGCGCCGGCGCCGGCCAGCACGAGACGCCTGTCGCGAGCCAGCGCGCGCAACTCCTCGGTGAGGGGTAGGAAGCGGGCGATCGAGACGGCCGCCAGGGCGATCATGTTCGCGTCCACCGTGTCCGCGGCCATGTGGACGGTGCTGGGTGGGGTGTCCGCGCCGAGGTAGATGTTCCGCCAGCCGCGGCTCCGCAACGCCAGCCCGAAGCCGAGCAGGGGCAGGGTGTGCTGCTCACCTGGGGGGCAAGCCAGGATCGCCCGCGGGCCTGGGCCCTTGTTCCAGCCGCGAGCGAGGGTGAGCAGGCGCCCCTCGAGCAGTCGGCTCACGAAGTGCTCTTGGCCGACGGTGATCTCGTTGCGCGCCCAGCGCTCGCCGAGGTCACGCAGGTAGGGCATGAGCGCGTCCCGGATGGCGCGCTCGACGCCGAAGACGGCGAACAATCGGTCGAGCGAGGCGTGGGCCCGATCCTCGTCGAACTCCTCGAGCGCCGCCCCGAGCTCGGCCGTGAAGTGGCTCGGTCCCCGTCCGAGGCGGCTCGAGGGAGCGTCCCTATCTCGCTGGCGGTCTACTGCCGCGACCGCCCGTGCCGCCTCGGCCGCCGACAGCCCGCTCCAGAGCTTCTCTTGCATGAGGTGGACCCGCCACTCGTCGACCTCGGAGTAGAGGCGGAATCCGTTGTCGCTGCGGACCGGGCGGAGCAGTCCGTAGCGGCGCTCCCATGCCCGTAACAGATCTCGACTTACACCGACCCGGCGGCTGAGCTCGCCGATCCTGAGTCGAGGAGCGTCGGGCATACGGCACGGATACCCCTGGACAGAGGCTGGACACATCGTTGTGCGCCCCCCGTTGAGCGCTAAACCCAGGGGCGGGTCGGCGTTCCTAGCGCCGGACCGTCGGTCGGCGGCCGGCCCGTAGATCAAACGTTTCAATCAACCGGTGTGAAGGGAGCAGCGATGACCGAGATGACAAGCGCCTACGACTGGAGGGGTCGAACGCTGATCGGTAGCGACGGCGAGAAGATCGGCAAGATCGACGAGCTGTATCTCGATCAGCAGACCGACAAGCCGGAGTGAGCGCGGGTGCACACCGGACTCCTCGGCACCAAGCGCTCATTCGTGCCGCTCGTCGGCGCGAGCCCCCAGGGCGAGGACGTGAGGGTCACGGTCTCGAAGGACCAGGTGAAGGACGCCCCGAACGTAGAGCCCGACGCCGAGCTCTCCGAGCGTGAAGAGATCGAGCTCTTCCAGCACTACGGCGTCGATTACACCGACCAAGGCTCGGTGACCGCGATCGACCACGCGCGGAGCGGGGCTTCTCCGCGGAGCGAGGGACGCGACGTCAGCGGCCCGACCACCGACGACGCGATGACCCGCTCAGAGGAGGAGCTGCGGGTCGGCACGGCGCGGCGCGAGCGTGGACGGGCCCGGCTGCGCAAGTACGTGGTGACCGAGGCGGTCCAGAAGACCGTGCCGGTGCAGCGTGAGGAGGTCCGAGTCGAGCGCGAGCCGATCACCGACGCGAATGTCGATAAGGCCACCGAGGGCCCAGCAATCTCCGAGGAGGAGCACGAGGTGGTCCTCCACGAGGAGGAGGTCGTCGCGGAGAAGCGCGCCGTCCCGAAGGAGCGGGTGCGGCTCGACAAGGAGACCGTGACCGACGAGCGGCAGGTCTCGGAGGAAGTGCGCAAGGAGCGGATTGACGTCGACGGCGAGCGCCGCTGAACGCGCCGCTTCAAGCATCCGAACCCCAAGCAGGCGTTTCAAAGTGACCCTGGAAACCGCACGCACGGACGGTCGAGTCGGTCGCCGTCGCTCGCCGGCCCAATGGTTCTGCCTGCTGGTCGGGCCGACACTGATTGTCGTCGGCCTGCTCGGCTTCTTGGCCGAGGCCAAGTTCGACACGGCGAGCGGGGGCGACCCAGGCGCCCTCGACGGCCACGACTTCATCATCTTCGAGGTCAACGGCTGGCACAACGTCGTCCACATCGCGACGGGTCTGCTGCTGTTGCTGGGCGCCGC
>DASQXU010000224.1:0-3555 GCA_035639555.1 Thermoleophilaceae bacterium | reverse complement strand
GCAGCGCGCCGGTGACGAGGGACCAGGTCGTCCGATATGCGACACCTCCCTCCGAGATCCACCCCCCTCGCCCGGGCGCCAGCTAGGTTGCGCTGCGATGCTTGGGCCCGAGCCTGCGAGCGCTGCCGCTCCGATGGCCGGAGGCCTCCATCACCACCTGCACGGTCCGGGGGTCGACTATCTCGGCGTGGGGGCCGCGTCGCTCGCGAGCTGGGTCGGCCTGCCCGGGCCGGGGGAGGCGCTCCTGATCGCAGCGGGCGTGCTCGCCGCCCGCCACCGGCTCGACCTCGCCACGGTCGTCGCGGTCGCCTGGGTGGGGGCCAGCCTGGGCGGGGTGACCGGCTGGCTCGTGGGACTGGTCGGGGGGAGGGCGCTCGTCACCGTCCCTGGGCCGTTTTTGCACGCTCGCGCACGGGCGCTCCGGCGTGGGGAGCGGTTCTTCGAGCGCTACGGCGTGCTGGCGGTCTTCCTCACGCCGTCCTGGGTGGCGGGCGTCAATCGGATGCGCTGGCCGCCCTATCTGGCCGCCAACGCGGTGTCGGCGCTCCTCTGGGCCGTCCTGATCGGGACCGGGGCTTACTTGATCGGTCCTTCGGTGGCGGACATCATTGGCGATCTCGGCTTGGTCTGGGTCATTCTCCTGGGGCTCGTGGCGCTCGCTCTCGTTGGCGGCGAGATCCGCCGACGAGGGCGCGGGGGACCGGCGTAAGAGCCTCCGAGCAGCCCTCGAAGGACCGTCTTACCACCGGAGTGGGAGGGCTCCGGCAGCAGTTGGCGGAGGCGCTTGCCGGGCGGGCACGGGTCCTGGCACCGGAGGCGATGGATCTCTCGCGGCGAGCTCGGGCTGCGCGGCCGGGCGGGCGCCATAGCGGGTCGGAGCGCGGCGCCGGCCTCCCCGTCCTGCGCCCGTGCCGAGTGCCCTCGCGATCTCCTTGGACCGAGAGGCCTGCAGGAAGTCCACCCGAGGTGACGCCGGGCACCCAATACTGCACCGCAATCGCGCGACAACCTCCCCGGAACCGGGCACCCGCGCCCGTGTCCGTCGTGGACGGCCGACGGTGGCGCTCGTCTGAGATCGATCGTCGCCAGGTCCGATCGTCGCCAGGTCGGTACGCGCGCGCGACCCAGGGGCGTGCGGAGGTAGGCTCGTTCGTCGGGGTCTCGATGGAACGTAGGCGGGTCGCGATCGCATGTCAGGGTGGAGGGAGTCACACCGCGTTCACTGCCGGCGTGCTCAAGCGTCTCCTGCGCGACGACGAGATCGCGCGCTATGACGTCGTCGGCCTGAGCGGCACGTCGGGCGGCGCGATCTGCGCGCTTCTGGCGTGGTACGCGCTCGCCGGTCCCGGCCGCGTGCCGACGGCAGAGTTGCTCGATGCGTTCTGGGCCGACAACTCGGCGACCTCGCCGCACGAACAAGTGCTGAACAGCTGGACCGTCTGGGCCGGCGCGCTGCAGAACGTTGTCTCCATGCCGGCCGTCAGTCCGTATCTCAACCCGCTCGCTAGCGCTGGCCCGGTCGAGCTCAGGCGGATGCTGGAGGCGCGCGTCGACTTCGATGCGCTCCCCGACGCGGACCGGGCGCCGATGCTCCTGATCGGTGCGGTCGACGTCCTCTCCGGCGACTTCAAGGCGTTCAACAGCCGCCGCGAGCAGATTTCGGTGGAGACGATCCTGGCCTCGGCGGCGATCCCGACGCTGTTCCGCTCGGTCCACGTCGACGGCGGAACCTATTGGGACGGCCTGTTCTCGCAGAATCCGCCCGTTCGCGAGCTCGTCGACGCTCGGCCCGACGAGATCTGGGTCATCCAGATCAACCCCACGCACGTCGACTCGGAGCCACGCTCGCCCATCGAGATCGCCGACCGGCGCAACGAGCTGTCGGGCAACCTATCTCTGCACCAGGAGCTGCGCTTCATCGAGAAGATCGATCAGCTGCTCGAAGAGGGCGCGCTCGCGCGCGACGGCATGTACCGCACGATCGTGGTTCGGGTGATCGAACTGTCACGGGCGCGCCTATCCGGCGCGTTGGGTGTGGTGTCGAAGCTGAACCGCGACCCGTCGTTCATCACTGGACTGATCGCGCACGGCGAGGAGCGCGCCGAGGAGTTCCTGGCCGCGCTTGCGTTCGAGCGCGCATGGACCGCTGGAGACGTCGAGGCGACGCTGAGCTTCTTCTCCGATGAGGCGAGGCTCGCGTCCGAGGCGCCGTTCCCGGAACGCGAGCCGATCACCGGCGCGCCGGCCATCCGGCGCTTTCTGCGCGACCACCCAGCCCGCGACGTCACGATCGACGTTACCCACAAGCACATCGCCGGCGACCGCGTCACATGGTCGGCTCGGTGGCAGCCGCCCGGGTCGCCCGAGCGCGTTCGCGGGGAGATCACGGCCACGTTCCACGACGGGCAGATCACCAACCTGAGCCTGGCGGGAACGCCCTGAGGGCGTGGCGCTGATCGTGGCAGGCGCTTGAGGACGACGCAGGCCTCGGGTGACGGGCTTCGGGCGATCTCATAACCCGGAAGGTCGCGGGTTCGAATCCCGCCCCTGCTACCTCCCGAAAGCTGCTCCTAGGCGGATTTCGGCCTTTCTGGCGCTCGGCCGTGTCGTTCGTGGTTCCAGGTTTGCGACAAGAATGGAACCCCGGGCTGGAACCCGGCGCGCGGATCACCTGGTACCGCTTATCTCGCCGACTACCGGGGCGGCGCCGCGAAGGCCCGTGACTTCCTGGGTCGCGGGTTGTAGCCGGACGCGGTGGCTCCACAGGTACAGGGCGACGGCGCCGAGCGCCGCGGCGTAGACCAAAGCCTGGAGCGTCGGGACGAGTCCGCCGATGGCGGGCTGATCGGGGTCCATCAGGCGGAGCGCCGCCCATAGCGGCATCACCGCGCCAGGCGCCGAGGCCGGGAGGCTCGACTCGATGCCGATCACGCCGATCAGCAGGAGGAACCCCTCCAGCTCGCGCGGGACGATCGCGGCGACGGTCCACCCGAGGGGCACCCCGACGACGGCGGCGAGCACCATCGAGAGGACCGCGATTCCCGGGCGATCGGGCCAGTCGGTGGCGACGACGAGCGCTCCGAACAGGCCCGCCAGCGTCATCGAGATTCCGAGCAGCGTCGCGACCCGGCCGAGCACGATCTCGCGCGGCCGGTACCCGGCCTGGACGAGTCGCGCGTCGACTCGCCGAGCGCCGAGGAAAGCGAAAAGCGAAGCGGCGCCGGCACCCCAGCCGATGCCCATGGCGGCCGACGCGACCGCCCAGTTGGCGCCGCTTGCGAGCTCGGCCAGGTACCAGACCAACGGCACGCCGAAGAGGAGGCCGAGCGCGGTGCGCCGCCGTCCCAGCTCGCGCGCCTGCATCTCCGCGATCACGAGCCAGCCCGGACGCGGACTCATGCCGCGACCTCGCTGGCGCTCTTTCCGACGCCGTGCGACCCGAGCTCGACGACGCGATCGACGCGCCAGAGCTCGGTGAGCATGTGGGTGACAATCGCGATCGCCCTTCCCTCATCGCGCCAGTCGCTGACGCGCTCCCAGAAGTCCACGTACGTG